>NZ_CEYLVT010000142.1:0-19013 GCF_982860115.1 Moorena sp. | reverse complement strand
GAGTAGGGAGTAGGGAGTAGGGAGTAGGGAGTAGGGAGTAGGGAACAGGGAATAGGGAATAGGGAATAGCGATGCAGCGCTGCATCGCTGTTCCCTGTTCCCTCTTACAGACTGTTTATTTAGCATAAAAATTACGGTATAGCCATTATTATTTATTCATTCATCGTGCGATAGGTAGCTACTGCTGAAGGAGATATCCGATTTAGATAGCGGAAAATCCAATATTTTATCACTGCATCCAAGATAACTGGAAATGTGGCAATAAACAAAAATATAAACTCTCGACTTTCTGGTATTCCTAAATGTCGGGATAGGGCTTCTAGGATTATTTCCCAACCGTGGGGAGAGTGGAATCCTACAAATATATCGGTAAACAAAATAATGATAAACGCTTTGGCACTATCACTCAGCCCATAGATAATATCATCCATAAACGATTTTAAAATAATTACATCTCGCTTGCTGTTGATGATAACTAAGGCAAAAGCAAGTAGAGCTGTAATGTCAGCGAAAATATTTTTAATGGCATTGGAACCTTGATTGTGATAGTCTTCTGCTAGTTCGTTAGCTTTATGCTTAATTTCTTCTTCCATCTCCTCTTCAGATAGTTTAGAAGTAAACCCCAGTAAGCTTCTAAAGTGGAGTTCTTCTTCAAATTTTTTTAACTCTACCAGAGCTTCTTCTTCCATCTCATAATTTAAAAAAATAGCTGATTCATTGTTACTTCTAAAGTGATCAACTATGGGACTAACTAGAAACGTTTTAGAAATTTGCTGAGTTAAAATCGGAACAATAGTTAAAATTAGGATAAATTTAATAGAGATTACGGTTTTACGTTGAGACCGACGAAAGGTTTTGACAACTTTATCTTCAGCTCGTGGATCGAGTTCCTGCTGAATTCTTTTGACTGTTCCTACAATTGACCTAGGTAATACACCGGTTTTATCCGTTACTTTCTTGGAGTTAGCTCCTTGATTATTTCGAGATGACTTGTTGTCTGATTCCAAATAAGCGGCTTCTCGAAGATTGGAATTTTGCTTGATAACCTGTCTTGGACTGGCGTTAGTAATCTGAGTATCTGGTTTTTGGTTTATGGGAATCAATGCTGCGGTGTTTGTTTCTGGTTTTGGTGGAGCGTACTTGTTGAGTATTTCATCAATAAAATTTAATTTTTCAATAATTATTGACTGCTGATCGCTGAGGTCAATTGACTCAGATAACTGAGTATTTTCCCTAGCTTGTTGTTGACTAATTTCGAGAGGATTAGATCCAGTTAATTCAGAATTTATTATAACAGAACGACTGGTTTTAAATTCTGCTAGTCTAACGTTGATTGTCTTTATATATTTATTGATTTCTCCTTCAAAATAGGCAATGACGCTGTTACTATATTGACTGGTATCGGCGGAGATTTTTTGACCTCCAAAATATTCATCTTCAATCGCTTTGATTTTTAGTGCCGCTTTGTATGCCTGATCCAAGGCTCTCTCTGGTGTATCGAAGAACCATTGTCTAGCTGTGCGTAAGATAGTTTGAAGATTCATCAAATCTTCGCGCCTCCAATTAGTGGTTTATAATTAAGCCCGTCGAACGTTTTAATAGTCGGACTTTCCGGGCAGTGAATTGTCCGATTCGCTTCCAGTTGATATCGCTAACGGAAACCTGTCTTGCTGTTTCGCCGCTTACCCAACCTCGTGCTTGTTTCCCAGCCTTTACAGCTTCAACATAGTCTCCTTTACGAAAACCATGGCTAGTAGTTGTACCGCCGTATTTGCGCCGTTTTCCACCTTTATAAAACTGCAACAAATGTAATTGACGGCGGCTTATGGGGGGACGTTTTATAACAGAAAAAGTAGCATCAGTCACGTCACAGTTTCTTGGGACACTTAGCTTACCTTTGCTGTGATAATAGTTTTTGCGCCGGAAGAAATGGGTAGCAGCCAAAGCAATCCCATCTACTGCATGAGTGTTAACTGAAAGCCTACTTTTGTCAGCCTTGTCCTTGACCAGTCCTAGAGCCTCCCTTTTAAGGGCAGTCTCCCAGCCTTGTTTTTGAATAACTGGAGCTATTCTCTCTAACTGAGATATTGACCAATATTGACCTACCATCACAGGAGAAAATCCTTTACTACCTCTTGCTTTGACTACTTCGTAGACAATGACTCTTAATGGATACAAAAGGCTAAGCTCTTTGATTACCCGTTGTTCTAGCTGACGATTAGCTCGAATTGAAGGAGGAACTTTTTTTTCTCTTCTGTTCGAGAATCGTTTTTGTCTATGAGACCTTTGCGAGTAACGTACTTTGCGGTTTATTCGACGACTTCTACGAGTTCTTCGCATCATTCGTCGAGTATCCATGCGTACACGAACTTTCTTGTAGGGCAACACTAAATGCCCTGTCCAAAGAGTAGTCTTATTTGACTGAACAGCAATACCAGAAAACCGTTTTCCAGGGTCAACACCAACAGCAATGTCCTGAGTTTCTTCTCCAGACGGTTTGTTGACTAACTGAACAGCAAAAACATTTAGGTCGTTTTGGTAAACAACAGCTAAACCTTTATTAATCCAACGTCGAGCACGAGAGGCTTTAGTTGGCATTAATGGTCTCCCATCGGGAGAAATAACTGGAACTCGTAACATGGTGATAAACCTCACGAGAAAAGTATTTGAGTTGACAACTCGTCCCCTCGACCACCGAATTTAAGATGTCCTGTCCAACAGCAACTGACAACACAATTTTAAAGAGGTTTGAACTGGGGAAGTATTCAAACGTTCGTACCAAAACTCGGCTCAAATGGTCTAGTCAAACACGCATAATTGATTGTTTATGCAAGCCCCATCCCTCTATAGGGTGGGGTTATTGACTCAATTCTTTAGGTTCATACTCTGAACATCTCAGAGGTGCGCTCTTGCACCTAATTATTCCTAGAACTCTTACATCCTAGTTCATGTGGTATGATAACAAATTACCTAAAGAAAAATTCCGTGGTTCAAAATTCACTGTGGATAATTGGCTCAACTCGCACTGGCAAAACAACTCGCCTTGTGAGTCAGTTTTACCAATGGGTTGAAGGAGGACTGGATTGGTCAAACCCAAAGTCGAGTTCAAGATATCAAAGAACCCCCTCAAAAGCCCCAGGAATTTTAGTGTTTGCGGCTAATGACGATAATCGGCGGGAGTTGGCGGATCGGCTCACCGAGGTAATCCGGGGAAGGTATCCAGTACTTTCCAAGACACCTTTAGGTTTTTTTCAAGATGAGGTAATGCTATTTTGGCCCTTGTTAATTGGGCGATTTGACCTCAAGGCACAGTTTCCGTTGCGATTGCGTCCTGAGACTGAGCAGGACTTAGCCACCCAGCACTGGCGTACTGAGCTGGATAATGATCTACTACAACTGCCAGGGGGGAATGATTACACTAGAGTTCGCCGCCTCCTGGACTTGTTACAATTAGCAGCAGTGAGTGGGATACCTGTTGAAGACATTCCCCACATGTTAACGGTCGGGATTCCAGAGGAGGAAGGAAACCCGGAACTTTGGTCAACGGTGGGAAAGCTGTTGCTAGAGTGGCGAAGCTGGTGTCTAGAGAGGGGATTCTTAACCTACGGGATTATTGCTGAACTGTATTGGCGGTATTTGTTGCCAGACCCCACTTATCAGCAGTATTTGCAGCAGCGATATCAGGCAGTGCTGGCGGATGATGTGGATGACTATCCTGCGATCGCTCGGGATTTATTTGAGACTCTACTCAATCAAGGGGCTGTGGGAGCTTTTAGCTTTAATCCTAATGGACAGGTACGCTTGGGCCTTAATGCTGACCCGAATTATCTAGCGGATTTGGCATCCCGTTGCTTGGTGGAAATCTTACCGGATTCATCTATTGACGCAATGCCTGTTGAATTGGCAAACACAGTAGTGGAATTAATTAGTAATTCCATGTTTATTGAGGGTCTACCTGAGTCTATCCAATCGATTCAAACTACCTCCCGCGCTCAACTGTTGCAGCAAACGGCTGGGGTGATTAGTCAAGCTATCAAGTCTGGGCAAGTGCAGCCTGGTGAAATAGCGATCATTGCTCCAGGTCTAGATGCGATCGCACGCTACACCTTAACGGAAATCCTGACTAACTTTGGCATTGCTGTAGAACCCCTCAACGACCAGCGCCCATTAGTTAGCTCACCTATGGTTCAGGGACTACTAACCTTACTAGCGCTAGTTTATCCTGGCTTGGGACGGTTAGTGAATCGAGATGCGATCGCACAAATGCTGGTAGTGCTCAGTAGCCAACCACAAGTGCAGGAGTTGAAGGGTGAAAGTTCAAATATGCAACCGGCAACCCTAATTGACCCTGTCCGTGCTGGTTTATTAGCGGATCACTGCTATGCTCCTGATCCTGAGCAACCTCGTCTGTTACCAGTGGAGTCGTTTCCTCGTTGGGATAGGTTAGGGCATCAAGCAACAACTGCCTACTCAGAGATTTTCCAATGGTTAGAACTACAGCGGGAGCAACAACAACAGGGTCTGATTCCTTCTTGCTTGGTAGTTTTCGACCGCGCCATTCAGAAATTTTTGTGGCATGGCTCTAATCTCGCCTATGAACAGCTAGCAGCACTGCGGGAACTGATGGAAACTGCTCAACACTACTGGGAAGTGAATGGACGCCTGGGGAAAGAGTTGAAGGTGAATGATTCGAGCCAAACGAACCAACAACCATCTAACCGTCAGCGTTCCACCCAAACTATCGCCCAATTCATTCTGATGCTACGTCGTGGCACCGTTACTGCTAATCCCTATCCCGTCCGTCGCCTACCCACAGCTACCAATGCTGTCACCCTTGCTACTATTTTCCAATACCGTGCCGCTCGCCGCTGCCACCGTTGGCACTTTTGGTTAGATGCAGGTTCTTCCCTCTGGCTCAGTGGTGGTGCAGCTACCCTTTTCGGAGCTCATCTTTTTCTAAAGGAATGGTCTGGACGTCCTTGGACAGAGGAAGATAAAGTCCAAGCTGATCAACAGCGATTAGAGCGGATTTTGCGAGATTTATTCGGTAGAGTTACAGAGCGGCTTTACTTGTGTCATAGCGAATTAGCGGTTAGTGGCACAGAGCAGAATGGTCCGCTATTATCTTTGATACATACCGCGATAAATACTGCTGTTTCTTGACAATTCTACTGGGATATTTCTGTTAGAAGTATTGGCATGTTTGAGTTCAACTTTTACCAGCGCGAAGCAGCAAGCTATATCCTTTTCGTATTAATTTACGTATTAAAAATTAAAAACCAGAGACCAAGCCCAAGACAAATATCCACAACATCACGCTCACTGGTAAGCCAAAGAGAATCCCCACGATTGCCCAGCCTCTTTGGTGAGCTTTGAAGTGTTCAATACTCCGCCAGCGACGACTTTTCCAAGCCCATTCATTGCCCTTGGCACCGAGCGCGATCGCCATAAACCAACCCACTTGAGGCACCCATGCTATCAGTCCAATCCAAACATTATTCGTCATAGGCCAAAACCAAGGTATCAAAAAAGCTCCCCAGTTCCAGCCTTTGATTTCATCTGGTACCGGTACTCGATCATCCAATACACCCCCTTGACCTGAATTATTCACAAAGGTGGATCGGGGGAGTGTGATCAGTTTGTTGGTTTTGGGAGTATTGAGTGTCATGCCCAACTCTAGGGCTAGAATTGCTTCAGACGCACTTTTGAAGCGTTGCTCTGGAGCTGGTTCGGTCAGCTTCTGAATCCAGCTGATCAGGTTAGCACTGAGGTTGACTTGGTCTTTAAAGCAAATGCGCAAATTCCGCTGGGGCAACTCAGCAGGTGCTGTCCCGGTGAGCAAATGAATCAACGTCGCCCCTAAGCCATACAAATCCGATGCTGGTACTGCCCTACCACCAAACTGTTCCATGGGGGCGTAACCATAGGTTCCCACTACCGTAAATGTAGCGCCCTCTTTAGACGCCCGATCCTGCACTGACCCAAAATCGACGACATAAATCTGCCCATCATCTCCTAAAATTAGATTGCTAGGCTTAATATCTCGGTGCAGTACAGCTGGATTGAGCTGATGGAGAAATTCAAGAATTTTCAGCACATCCACAGCGATTTGGCGCACTTCCCCTTCTGTAAATCGTTTACCTTGATTTAGTTTTTCCTTGAGGGAGGAGCCAGGAATATAGTTGTGTACCAAGCCAAACCAGAGTACTCGGTCATCAATGTTAAAATAATCAAGATACTTGGGAATCCGGGGATGATTGAGCTGTTTAAGCACCTGTGCTTCTCGCTCAAAGAGTTTTAAATCGTCCCAATTAACGTCACCACCAAATGCCAGCAGTTTAACAACTACCAATTCTGGAGGTGAAACTTCTAGATCCTCAGCTAGCCAAGTTTGTCGTCCAGCATTATGTCCCAGTTGTTGCTTGAGTTGATAGCGCTCATGTAATATCTGTTCGGCTTCCAGCATCTCGGCTTAATGTCCTCAGTGGCTCATCCATCCCATCAGCGTGCTCGGTTAATCTCAAGCTAGATGGGTGGATGAAGGGCAAAGGGCAAAGGCTAAAGGGGGAAGGAGTGGGTTAGATGATGATTTTTCTTACCAATCAATTTGTCTTACGAATCAAACCGATTTATCAATTGACAATTGACCCCTCTAGCTTTACTATAGCCAGATTTTTTTGGGATGACAGGGATGATAACAGTTTATTCACTTAAATTTTGCGTTCCCGTAGCCACGACCGGGCGAGCATTGCTTTGTTCATCATCACCTTCATGCATCAAACTCTACACACTAAGCGTTAACTCAACCCAATCCTTCAACCACTGGATGGAAGTAAAACGCTAGTCCCAATACCACATAAGCTGCTAATAGCAACACTCCTTCGAGCCAATTTGACTTACCATCAGAACTAATCGAATTAGTAATCAACACAGCTACGGCTACTGCTACCAATTCAAAGGGATTAAAATCCAAATCCATCGGCTGACCCATAAACCACCCAGCTAGCACTAACACTGGCGCAACAAATAGGGCAATTTGCAGACTAGACCCCACGGCTACGGAAACTGAGAGATCCATCTTATTCTTCATCGCGACAGTTACCGCAGTGGCGTGTTCTGCTGCATTACCAATTACGGGCAGTAAAATTACTCCGGTAAACAGCGCTGTTAGTCCTAACTGTGATGTTGCAGATTCCAAGCTATCCACCAAAAGTTCTGACTCTAGTGCCACCAGCAGGGTAACCACTACCAAGACTCCTACCCACAACCACATATTAGGCAGATGTTTAGATTCGGAACTGGCCATTTCACCCTGCTCTGTTTCTTCTAACTCTATTTCCGCCATTCCCACATCAAACAGATAGGTGTGGGTTTTCATGGAAAATAACAGACTTAGCCCATAAACCAGAATTAAAACCAGGGCAACTGCCACCGAAAGCTGTTGTAATGTAGATTGAGGAATACCAATGGATGTGGTATCCATTGCTGTCGGTAGCAACATGGCAATCACTGCTAGGTTCATTGAAGAGGCATTCACCCGCGCCACAATGGGCTGAAACTCCTGTTCTTTGTAACGCAATCCACCCAGCAGCATCGCAAATCCCATCACTAGGAGTAGGTTACCGATGATGGAGCCAGTGATGGTGGCTTTAACCACTTCTACTAACCCAGCATTCAGGGCAATTAGGGCAATGATTAATTCTGTAGCGTTGCCAAAGGTGGCATTTAATAGCCCTCCTAGGTTTGGACCGAGCACCACAGCGATTTCTTCTGTGGCTGTTCCCATCCATGCTGCTAAAGGAATAATTGCTAAGCAAGACGTAATGAAGATAACTGCCGAGTTCCACTCTAGAAATTCAGCGGCTACTGAAATGGGAATAAATACTAGCAAAATTGACAAAATTTGGTTTTTGGTGAGCATTTAGGTTTCTTTACCTCAAAAAAATTACTATTCTAGTTAGTTTCAGGGACTAGGGCAGTATCGAAACGGGCTTGGTCAATCCCTCTTCCTATCCCCCCGTCTCCCTAAGCTGTCACGGCCCTAAGCTGTCACGCACTTAATTTTTGGGTTGAGACTGATGGGGAGATGGGGAGATAGGGAGATGGGCGGATGGTTTGACGGTTTCTTTCATAACATGAAAAGATGAAATTTAGATGCGTGTTAGCTTATCAACTGAGATAGGCAAATTAGATAGTCAAGTACCTTACTCTGTAGCTGCTGTGCTCAATAAAGCTTTTCGATACTCAACGATTTCTCAAGCGCATCAGTCCTAGGATATATTTTTTAACCATAGAAATTTGCTATGATCTGGTTAAGATTGATAAAATTACTGCAATTTCCGTAAACTGATTAGAATTACTTGAATTAAACCTTGCGGTTGAATTCATCATTGTGTTAAGCATTTAACGTTTGTCCTAACTATCCGCTACTTTTGTTCGTTACTGCCAAACCAGTATGAGTTTGCTCAAGGGTATTCGCTGCCCGGCCCCAAACATGACGTTCTGGGGTTGGGTTAGCTGTCTTGCTGTTTTTTTGAATGCATATTCCCATGACTTCAGTAGCTGAACTGCTAGTTTTACAAGCTGAGGAAATAAAGTCCACTGCTAAGTCCACTGCCAAGATCAAGCACTACTCGACGCTCAACAACGACTTCCTAGATACGGCCACAGGTGTCTATATTACTATCCACGGTCATTTCTACCAACCGCCTCGGGAAAACCCTGATCTAGATACCATTGAGCGTCAGCCTACTGCTGCTCCGTTTCATGACTGGAACGAACGGATTTACTATGAGTGCTACCGCCCCAATGCCTTTGCCAGGGTATTAAATGACCAGGGGGAAGTGATAGATATTGTCAACAACTATGAGTATTTGAGCTTCAATATTGGTCCAACCTTAATGTCCTGGCTGGAAAATTACGATCTCGAAGTGTATCAGCGGATTCTGGAAGCGGACAAGAAGAGTTGTGTACGCTTAAATGGTCATGGGAATGCGATCGCTCAAGTGTACAACCACATCATCCTTCCCCTAGCCAATGAACGGGACAAATACACCCAAATCCGTTGGGGAAAAGCGGACTTCCGTTCCCGCTTTGGTCGTGAACCGGAAGGGATGTGGCTGGCGGAAACGGCAGTAGACTATCTGACCTTAGAAGCATTGGTAGCAGAAGATATTCGGTTTATTATCCTAGCCCCTTCCCAAGCTCAACGTTGCCGCCCAATTCCCAGTGAACACACCAGTGAACACACCAGTGAACACAATAGTAATTCTCCATGGCAGGAAGTGGGAGGTGCTCAGATTGACCCTACTCGCCCTTACCGTTGCTTCCTCAAAAATGGCAAGTTTATTGATATCTTTTTCTATGATGGCCCAATCTCCAGAGATATGGGCTTCAATGATTTACTCAGCAGCACTGAACACTTCGCCAAGCGTTTGGGTCAAGCAGTACGTGGGGATCATCCCAGTGCCCAGTTGATTGCTGTGGCAACGGATGGGGAAACCTTTGGCCATCACAAAACAGGCACTGAGAAGTGTATTGCCTACGCTTTTACCCATGAGTTTCCCCAGCGCAACTGGACAGTAACTAACTTTGCCCACTACCTGAGCTTGAATCCGCCCACCTGGGAGGTGGTACTGAAGCCAGTAACAGCCTGGAGTTGCTCCCATGGGGTTGACCGTTGGCAAGATGATTGTGGCTGTGGTGGTGACGGGCAGTGGCACCAAAGGTGGCGTCGCCCCCTGCGGAATGCCCTGGATTGGTTACGGGATCAATTGATTCAGGTATATCAAAAGACTGGTAGCCAATTCTTCCATGACCCTTGGCTAGCGCGGGATGAGTATATCCAAGTGATTCAGAACCGTTTCCCAGCCAATGTGGACAGTTTTCTGGAGCGTCATAGTACTCACCCACTGACGACCGCTGAACAAGTGGATGCCTTACGACTGCTGGAAATGCAGCGTCATGCTCTGCTGATGTATACCAGTTGTGGTTGGTTTTTTGAGGAAATCTCCCGTCCAGAAGGGGTTCAGATTCTGCGCTATGCTGCCCGTGCTATGGAGTTAGCTGGTGATGTTGCTAAAGTCCAACTGGAAGAAGAATTTATCCAACGCCTTGCTCTAGCACCGAGTAATGTAGAATGCTTTAAAACTGGTGACCAGATTTATCGGCAACTAGTGCTGTCAGCCCAGGTTAGCTGGAAGCAAGTAGTAGCAGACTACGCCATTAGTTCCCTATTTAAGAAGTATTCCCAAGAAGACAAAATCTACTGTTACTATGCCCATCAGCAATATTACCAGCTAAAACGAATCGGAGCATTAACCCTAGCTGTGGGACAGTTACAATTGGCTTCTGAGATCACTAGGGCAAGTGGTGATTTTGTGTTTGCCTTGCTATACCTAGGTGCTTGGGACTTCCACTGCTGTATTCAACCCCTTGCTGAATGTCGAGCCTACCGCCAGCGGTTGGAAACATTATTTAATGCCCTAGACCAAGGCAGTGCAGCCCACACAATTTTGGTAATGAATCAGCTGTTTGGGCAGCAACATTTTAATTTGCAGCATCTGTTTGCTGAAGAGCGACACCGGATTATGCAGCTGTTGAGCCAGGAAACCTTGACCCGTTTGGATCAGCTCTATACCGAGGTTTATCGGGATAATTATAGAGCCTTGATCGCTTTCCATCAGGGTGGGTTATCTGTTCCCAAAGAGTTGCAAGTAGCAGCAGAAATTGCTATATCCAATCAGTGTATTACTGTAATTAGGGCATTAGATAGTGATAGCAGTGATCAGCAGGTGGTATGGAGTAGGTTGGCAGAGTTAGAAGCGATCGCAACAGCAGCGAATCATCTCCACTGTCAGTTGGATACCCTAGAAGTCAAGCAAACCTTAGAAAACTTAATTTTGCGTACGCTCTGGCAAATTCTTTACGATAGTAACCCAGAGGAAGTGGAAGTGGATATTCAACGGCTAGAAAAAATGATTGATATAGGCAATCAGCTCAATCTCAGCTTATCCTTAGATCGTTGCCAAGAACTGTACTTGCAGTACTTCCATAACCAACTTTTGCCTCAGCTTATCCAAAGCCAAGACTTAGAGAAAGATAGTAAAGATAGTGATAGCAATGGCAGCTATCCCTGGCTATGTAAAATTTGTACCTGCAGCGCTTCCCTCAGGACTTCACTTTCCCCAAGCCCCCTACTTCAGTTGGGTCAAACCTTAGCAGTGGATCTCAGTGGTTGGATCACCAACCTACCCTCACCAGGGTAGGGGAGTATCGCACCTATTTCCACATTGCTACTGATTGGGGAGTTTCAGAGTCCACTATCTGCCGGACTGTTCTAAGGGTTGAAAATGCTCGCTTTGCAATCGGGTCAGTTCAGCCAAACTGGAAAAAAGCAACTGGTAAGGAATAGCAACCCCCCTAATGTCACAGTCATGGATGTTACGGAAACTGTTATTGAGCGTCCATATGTTAAGCAAAAGCAATTCTATTCCGGCAAAAAAAAGAGTCACACTCTCAAAAGCCAACTGATTGTTGATCAAGATACAGGTCAAATCATTTGTACTTTCTGATGGCTTGGGTTGTCGTCATGATGCATGCTTTGTTTAAGGTATCAGGAGTTCACTTCCATCCTGAAACAGAGAGTCTAAAAGAAACGTGGCTACCAGGGAATTTATCGTTATCATGCCAACAGTCATGTGCCGTTCAAGAAACCCAAGAATGGTTTGCTCTCAAAGTTGAAGCGTTCTTACAATCGGGCCTTGGGACGAGAACGCATCTGTATTGAGCATATTAACAGACGCTTAAAGATTTTTAAAGTCCTTCAAGCGCGTTATCGTAATCGCCGTCGTCGTTTTGGTTTGCGCTGTAATTTGATTGCGGCTATCTATAATCATGAACTGAGGGAAGCCCCATGATTGTTTTAATATTACATCCTAGCACAAAGCCAATTTTGCAAGAGGTCTATTGTTCCACTCTACCAGTATTTGCTCTAGCTCTGGCTCTGTCATTAATGGCAACTGGCTCACAGGTCGCTCGGTCGTCTCTACTGCTGCTGATAGTAAGTTTTCATAATGTGACACCATCCGACTAATTGTTTCGGCCTCAAACAAGTCTCGGTTATAGGCACATAATCCTTTGATTTCTTCTCCTTCTAGCCACAGATGTAACTCTAAGTCCATCCGCACTGTCATTTGATCTCCCATCCATCGCTCCCAACCTAACTCTACCTCTAAGTTAGGTTGGGAGCGATGGATGGTTTCATGTGTTCACTCTCCTGAACGGCAAACACTACCTGAAATAAGGGGTTTTGCGATAGAGACCGTTCTAGCTGCAACTCTTCCACCAATTTTTCAAAGGGTATGTCTTGGTTACCATAAGCTTCTAGAGCTGTTTGTTTAACTCGGTTTAATACTTCTGTGAAACTAGGGTCCCCTCCCAGGTCTGTATACATGACTAGGGAGTTGACAAAGAAACCTATCAACCCTTCTATTTCACTGCGGTTGCGGTTAGCTATCGGTGTTCCTACTGCTATACTTTCTTGACCACTGTAACGATACAGCAACACTTTAAAGACTGCTAACAGGGTCATAAATAGGGTGGTTCCCTGCTTTTGGGTGAGTTGTTTAACCTTTGATGTTAGTGTTGCTGGTATCTTGATCGGTATACCTGCTCCATTAAAAGTTTGAACTGCGGGTCGGGGATGGTCTGTGGGTAGTTGTAGTTGAGGTAAGTCTTGGAGCTTTTGCTTCCAATAGTTGAGTTCGCTTTCGAGGGTTTCACCTTGTAAGTAGTTCCTTTGCCAAACTGCAAAGTCGGCATATTGTATGGGTAGCTCTGGTAATGGGGATGGTTGGTCTTCCAGTGTGGCAGTGTAAATAGCCGAAAGTTCTTTGGGCAATACTGTCAGTGACCAGCCATCGCTTGCTATGTGATGTAATGTGATTTGCAGTATGTGTTCTGTTGTTCCTAGTTTAAACAACTGAGCTCGTATGGGGGGGTCTACGTCTAGATTGAATCTTTGTTCATTTTCTTGTTGGAGTAGTTGTTGTAGTTTGGTAGTTTGCTCAGATGGTGTTAACCCACTTAGGTCTTTTTTGGGTAGTTCTAATTCAAAGGGGGGTTGAATTATTTGTACTGGTGTGCCGTTGATTTCACTGAAGGTGGTTCTCAGGGTTTCATGGCGAGCGATGATTTGGTTGAGACTTTTTTTTAGGGCTACATAGTCTAGTTTTCCTACTAGATTTAGGGTCAATGGCACATTGTATGCGTTGCTACTAAAGGCCATTTTTTAAAGAAACCATAGCCTTTGTTGTGCATAGGATAAGGGGATTACCTTTTCCCTAGAAATTGGTTGAATGGAACTAGCTACAGATTGCTGAATTGTCTGGACTTCCCTAAGCAAATCTAGGAGTTCTGCTTTGCGCTCAACTATATCCTTTTTAAGTTCTGGAGTTATTACTCCCTTCGGAGAACGATAGCGGAGTTGCTCTCCATCTATCCAAAATTTCACACCCAGATTTTGCAAGTAAGAAACGAAATCAATTGTTTTCATAATACTTCCTCCTCATAGTCTATTTCTGTTTCTGATTTTAATGTCTTTTCTTCTTGGGCTAGTTGACTCAGCACTTCTAAGCTTTTGGCTATGTCAGCAATAGTCGGTGACTCAAATAAACGCTTTAAGGTTAGTTCAATCTCAAAAATATTTCGCACCCGAGACACAACCTGAGTTGCCAGTAAAGAATGCCCACCCAAATCAAAAAAGAAGTTATCATATATTCCCACCTTTTCTATTCCTAACAATTCTTGCCAAATCTCTGTTAATACTTTCTGTGTCTTTGTCTGGGGAGCTACATACTCCGTTGACACACTACTAGCCACATCCGGTACAGGTAAAGCTTTACGGTCTACCTTACCGTTAGGAGTCAGAGGCAGTTGCGACAACACCATCAACCCTGATGGCACCATATATTCTGGCAACCGCAACTCCAGATACTCTCTCAACTCCGGTACCAGTTGCTTTCCTACCTCGGAACTCAAGGGATTAGTCCCATAATGATGCCAGTTACTTGCTACCACCGATTTTTGAGTTAGGGGTGTTAACACTATCCCGTCTTGGGCTAACTGTCTGCGCACAAATACCCCATCCATCAATTCTCCTCTTCCCTGAGCAGACCAACACAACTCTAAGCTATACCCTAAATCTGAACTCAGTTCATATAACCTCTCTGGGTCGATGCCATTGACTGGCTTTGACTCTAACTTCTGCCTCAACTGCTGCACATTCAGTTTTGATTCTGGCTGTGATAACAACTCCACTAAACCTACCTCATTAGCCACTCTGCTATTGACTAAACCACTAAAGCAAATTGATTCTGGCTCTTGGTGTCGCAGATAAGTTTCTATCTCTTGAGCACTCATATCCGCTCCACTTTCTACAGTCGGTGCTATTATTGATGCTGCTTGGGCTTGTATATGCAACAGTACGCTATAGCGATATTTATTCAGTTCGTTTTGCTCCCTTCCCCTCTCTAAACGTATTTGTACATGAGTTATTTCTGGGTGTTTTTCTTTGAGAGCTACAAACAACTCTGGTGAGACTAACAACTCGGTCTCCTGCTCCATTTGTCTGTCTATCTTTTCCTTGAGTTGTTCTACTGATAATGATGGAGTTGCTTGATACAGTTGCACCGAACTGTGAAAGGCTTTCATTAATGGCCGACTCCGGATATCCCCTAAAAATATCATTCCTCCTGGTTTGACTACCCGGATACTGTTTTCTATTACTTGCAACAGATACTCCACACTGGGAAAACACTGGACTATGGAATTCAGCAATACGACATCGAAACTGTTATCTGCTATACCAGCCCTGTTTTCGGCTCGTTTCTGTGCTAAGGAAACATGACCATATTTCTCTGGTTCCTGTTCTATTTGTTTCTTGATGTATTCTAATGAGGCGTTGGAGATATCTGTTCCATAATATTTTTGTGTCTGGGGTGCGATTTGAAACAGGAGCATTCCTGTGCCACAACCTATTTCCCACACACTCTCTGGTTTCTGGGCTAATACTTGAGTTACTATATCTCTTGCCCAGATGCGCATTTGTTGTTCTGGTATTTGCTGGTTATCGTAGTTGCTTAACCATCCTTTGGTATTGAATAGGGGGTCAGTTACTTCACTGAGTTGGTCGTATATTAGTTGGTTGTATACGTCTTGCCAACTATCTACTTGGGTTTCTGATAGTTCTCGGTTGGAGGTGGTTATGGTTTGGGTTTCTGGTACTATGTATGCTACTAGGCGTTTGTCTCCTGGGTTGTCTTCTCTTGCTAATACTACTGTTTCTTTGACTTTAGGGTATGAATTGATAACTGCTTCTATTTCTCCTGTTTCGATACGATATCCCCTGATTTTTACTTGGTGGTCTATTCTACCCAAGAATTCGATGTTGCCATCGGCTAAGTAGCGAACCAAATCCCCTGTCTTATATAATTTTGACTTTTGACTTCCCTCCTTGGGGGTAAGGGAGGGGTTGACTTTTGAATTATCAAAAGGGTTGGGAATAAATTTGGAGGCTGTGAGTTCGGGGCGGTTGTGGTAGCCTGTTGCTAAACTATCTCCTTCGATATGAAGTTCTCCCGCTACTCCTATGGGCACTGGTTGTAAATTTATATCCAAAATATATACTTTGGTATTGGATATTGGCTTACCAATAGGTGGTGAAATACTGCCCTCCTGACCTGAAACTACCAACCCAGAGGTAGTAACAACTGTATTCTCTGTCGGACCATAGTTATTAAATACACAGAATGGTAAAGCTGCCGATGGGTAATTGTGCAGTTTGTCTCCTCCTGTGAGTACAGTTCTCAATTTTGTTTGTGCAGGCCATTCTAAGGAACACAAATTCTCCAATAGAGGTGTGGGCACAAAACTAATTGTTATTTGTTCTGAGATTAGCCAATTTCTGAGTGCTTCTGGAGACAGACGAGTTTCTGAGTTGACTAAGTGTAAGCAAGCGCCTGCACTCAGGTAAGGCCAGATTTCCCAGACAGAGGCGTCAAAACCTACTCCGGCTATTTGAGACGCTTTGTCTGATGATTTGACTTCAAAAGTACGTTGATGCCAGAACACTAGATTTAATAATCCTTGATGGGGAATAGTTACCCCCTTTGGTTGACCCGTAGAACCTGAAGTATAGATAACGTAAGCTAACTGATTAGCTGTTACCTGATTTTCGGGTATTTGCTGACTCTGTTGATTAATAATTTCTTCATCTGTATCCAAACAAATCACAGTTTCTATAGTTTCCGATAGATGATGCTGCCATTTTTTTTGAGTCAGTAGTATAGAGAGTTGTGCATCTTCTACCATGTAATTGAGACGGGAAGTTGGATAATTCGGGTCTAATGGCACATAAGCTCCTCCCGCTTTGAGTATGGCTAATAAACCTACTACCATCTCTAAGGAACGCTCTACACATATTCCCACTAGGGTTTCTGGAGCTACTCCCAATTTTTGTAAGTAATTAGCTAGTTGATTAGCTTTGCTATTTAATTGGGAATAGGTTAGCTTTTGCTCCTCAAATACTACTGCTATTGCATTTGGGTTGTTTTCGACCTGTTCCTCAAATAACTGATGGATACATTTATCATTTGGGTAATCTGTTTTCGTATTATTCCATTCTACCAATATCTGTTCTCGCTCTACCTCTGTCATTAATGGTAGTGCTGTTACTCTCTGTTGCGGATCATTCACTATCCCTTCTAACAAGTTCTGGAAATGACCAGCCATTCTGGCAATAGTTTGCTCATCAAATAAGTCAGCATTGTATTTTAACAACCCAACCAGAGATGAGTCCTCTTCAAACATTTCCAGTAATAAATCATATTGACTTTCATACTGTTCGAGTACAAAAGGTTCTACTTCAAGTCCTCCCCAATTCATCAAGGTTTTTTTGCTGCTAAAAAAATCCTTTGGCACATCTTGAGATTCCAGGAATTTTTGTAGTACAAAGTAAGCCTGAAAAAGAGGAGCACGACTGGAGTCACGTTCTAGCTGTAACTTATCTACCAATAAAGCAAAGGGATAATCTTGATGAGCTAGTGCTCCCAGGACTGTCTGGCGTACTTGAGAGAGGAAATCTCTAAAAGAGAGATTCCCTGACAAATCTGCTCTCATCACTACTGAGTTTACAAAGTAACCAACAAGAGAAGCAAACTCCGCTTTTGTTCTAGCAGAAGTAGGAGAACCTACTAAAATATCCTCTTGACCGGTGTAACGATACAGAAGCACTTGAAAAGCAGCCAACAGAGTCATATAAAGAGTTGCCCCCTCTGTTTGAGCTAGTTCCTTCAATTGTTCAGTCAACTTTTCGGATAATTTGAAGGGATAGCTGCCACCATTATCAGTCTGTATAGGGGGTCGTGGTTTGTCTGTAGGCAAATTCAAGACAGGTAATTCCCCGCCCAATCTTTGTTGCCAATAGTTCCATAGTTGTTCTCCTTCTTGTCCTTCTACTAACTCCTTTTGCCAACTAACATAATCTTGATAAGAATACTGTAGTGGTGGTAGGGATGCCTCAATTCCATTTAGTTTATCTTGGTAAAGTTGTGGCAGCTCTTTGGCAATTAAGTTCCATGACCAACCATCTAAAGCAATGTGATGTATTGTCAGTAACATAATATGGTCTTGCTCGGAACAAGTGAACCACCTAACTCGCATCACTGGTTCTGTTTCTAGGTTAAAAGGATGTCTGTGAGCTGCAACTACCTTTTTGTTTAATTCCTCTTCACTCCAACTAGAAGCATCTATCTGTAAGAAGTCTAACTCTTGATGTTGATGTAGTTGTTGGATTGGTTGTTCGCCCAACTTCGGGAATGTACTCCGTAGTAGCGGATGCCTTTCCCTTAGAGCTTGAAAAACCTGTTGCCAAATAGTTATATCTACTTTGGAGTAGATCCGAACCGAAAATGACACATTATAATTATGACCCTGAGGTGATAGCTGCCACAAAAACCAGAGACCTTTTTGACCATAAGAGAGGGGATGGACTTGGGATATATCTGGATTTTCGTTTAGTAACTGTAAGATTTCTGATTTATACTGCTCTAATTCGGCCATAACATCAGTTGTCAGTACTTCTTGGGAACCTCCAGTTCTTAACTTTCCTCCATCATTCCATACTCTAACCCCTTTGAGAGAAAGGTCTTGTAATAATTGAATTAAGTTCATAGTTCTACCTTGATCCAGTTATTTCATTTACTGTTATCTGTGCGATCGCTTTGATTTAGTTGTTACTTTAGTTGATTTTATAGAGCAGCAATGGTGATTACTTACATAGTTTTTTTGTAGTGGTACACAAGTATTGATTTTAGCTCCCGAAACCTCCATTATGCCGTAGCAAAATCACTACATCTTTATCACTACATTTTATTTAAAGGTTTGTGTATATTGATTAGGTAATTTTTCATGGCTAATACTGGAGCTGCTTTATTTTGGATATGAGCAGTTAATATCTTTGGCTCTCCTAGCTTGATTGAAAACCCAGTGACATCATAGGGGAGTAATATGATCTAATTCAGTTTGTGTAATTATCTCTTTATAATCTCTTTTGATAATCATTTACAGTAATACTAACAAAAACTCCTGTAGACTGACCTTCTAAGGGTTTTGGAATGTGCCCGTCATTTTCCATGGCTTCCCAACTAACTTCCAGAAGTAACCGATGTTCTGGATCGAGACTGACAGTGTCCCGAGGTGAAATCCCAAAAAATCGAGTATACATCTTACCTGGAACGCTTGGATCACGGTTGTAGTAAGCATTAAATCCTAACCTTTAGCAGGAATTTCTGTAATCGCATCATTCGTCACAAGTTCAGGTTGTGTATCATTTGTCAATGACTTATAGCAATTATTATACTCATGAGGTACAAGTTTCTGGGTTTTAGGGAGCAGGGAGCAGGCAATAGGCAATAGGCAATAGGCATGCTAGACCCACCCCTAACCCCTCCCAG
>NZ_CEYLVT010000141.1:0-19116 GCF_982860115.1 Moorena sp. | reverse complement strand
CACCCCACACCCCATACCCTGTCTAGTTTAATGCCTTGTTGTCACCCCCTCAGCCTCCACACTCGTGCTTGGCATCAAGACAGCGGTAATTGTGCCCTACTCCCTACTCCCTACTCCCCAAAAATTTGTACCTCACCAATTGATAACTGCTATTATCTAAGGTAACCAAGGATATTGACGAAAATCTGGTGGACGCTTTTCTAGGAAAGCTTGTTTACCTTCGGCTCCTTCTTCTGTCATGTAATAGAGTAAAGTAGCATTTCCAGCTAGCTCTTGTAGACCAGCTTGACCGTCGCAATCAGCGTTAAAAGCAGCTTTTAAGCAACGAATGGCAATAGGACTTTTTGCCAAAATTTCCTTTGCCCACTGTAGTCCTTCTGCTTCCAACTGCTCCACTGGAACGACACAGTTAACTAAACCCATTTCTAGGGCTTGAGATGCGGTGTATTGACGACAGAGAAACCAAATTTCTCGGGCTTTTTTTTGACCAACAATTCGGGCAAGATAGCTAGCGCCAAATCCACCATCAAAACTACCGACTTTCGGGCCAGTTTGACCAAAGATAGCATTATCAGCCGCAATCGTTAGGTCACAAATCAGATGTAGGACATGACCACCACCAATAGCATATCCAGCAACTAGGGCAATCACTACTTTGGGTATGGAACGAATCAGGCGTTGCAAATCTAATACGTTTAACCGAGGAACGCCATCTTGTCCAATATATCCAGCTTTGCCTCGTACACTTTGGTCACCACCAGCACAAAAGGCGTATTTGCCATCGGTGTGGGGACCAGCACCAGTTAATAAAACAACACCAATACTGTGATCTTCGCGGGCATCACAGAAAGCATCATAAAGTTCAAAGACGGTTTTGGGACGAAAGGCGTTGCGTTTGTGGGGACGATTGATGGTAATTTTGGCAATACCGTCGATTTTATGGTATAGAATGTCTTCGTAAGTTTTGGCAGTTTGCCAGTCAATTTGCATAACGTTTTCCACGCGATCGCTGTTCAAGTTCACAATACTATCAAATTCAAAAGGTTTGTAACAGTTAAAATAAATGTGGCTCTCCTAGACTGATTATAGTAAATGAGTAGTTTAAATGGGCTTAAAACCTTAACTAGCAAGGGATTCAGTAAACTAAAAATCAATTTTTCTAAAAATTGCATTTTTAAATTAATCAAAGCCTTACTTATTAAGGGTTATAGCGATTATTTTATACTAATTTGTCATAACCACCCTAGGAGAGCCATAAATGTTAATAAATCTAGCATTATTTACCAAATTGTGTTAGATTTAAAGTATGGCTCTCATCCCAATCCGTAAGGCGGTCGAACTTACGGGACTTTCTCCGAACACTTTAAGGAAGTACGCAGATAATGGCACACTCAAATGCGAACGAACCCCTGGGGGAACTAGACTCTTTGACTCAACAGATCTTCTCCGTTTTGGAAAGGCTCCAAAGTCTAACAGATCCCGTTGTCACACAATCTGTTACTGCCTCCTCAGCAGCACAAAACAACGAGACGATCTTGCCCGTCAAGTCGCCTATCTGCACTCCCTCTTCCCTGAAGCAGAAATCATCAAAGATATCGGCTCCGGCCTCAACTACAAAAGGAAGGGGCTTAGAACCATACTGGAGCGAATTGTCTGCGGAGATCAGCTCACGATTGTTGTTACCTGTAGAGACAGACTTACCCGTGCGAGCAATTCCTCGCACGGGTTTGAACTCATTGAGTACTTGGTCGGTCTCAACGGTGGAAAAATCTTGGTTCTCGACCAACCTGAAAGCTGTCGAGGATCCGAACTTACCGCAGATATTCTGTCCATCATTCACGTCTTCTCCTGCCGGGTTCACGGACTCAGGAAATACGGTCAAAAAATCAAAGAAGATTCGACTGTTCCTAAATCCTGACCAGCGTACGCTTATTCGCAAGTGGTTCGGAGTGTCCCGTTATGTGTTTAATGAAACCGTCAAAATCCTTCAAGCAGGCGTTGTAAAAGCCAACTGGAAAGCAATTAAGACAGGGATATTAAACGACCTTCCTGATTGGTGCTTTGAAGTACCTTATCAAATAAAATCGATAGCGATTAAGGACGCCTGTACCGCCGTCAGGGAGGCCAAGAAAAAGTACAAAAAGACGTCACAGATTAATCGGGTAAGATTCAGGTCAAGGAAAAATCCTATTCAGTCTTGCTATATTCCTAAATCAGCAGTTTCTGAGACAGGGATATACCATACAAAGCTGGGTAAATTGACTTATACCGAAAACTTGCCCGTAGACATCTGCGACTGCCGACTAACTAGTAATAATGGCGACTACTATCTAGTAGTCCCTCACCAGGTAGCTAGATCATGTACCGAAAACCAAGGTAGAGTGGTGGCTTTAGACCCTGGAGTTAGAACTTTCGTCACTTTTTTTAGTGAGGCATCTGTAGGGAAGATTGGGCACGGAGATTTTTCTCGAATTCAACGTTTGTGCCAGCATTTAGATAATTTGCTGTCTAAAATCAGCAAAGCTAAGTGTGGACAAAAGCGTCGGATGAGAAAAGCCTCTAGGCGAATGGTTGTCAAAATTCAGAATCTGATAAATGAACTTCATCATAAGACAGCTAGGTTTCTGGTTGATAATTTTGATGTGATTCTACTTCCCACCTTTGAAACATCTCAAATGTCGAAGAAAGGAAACAGAAAAATCCGATCTAAAACCGTTCGGAATCTGCTCACCTTTGCTCATTACCGCTTCAAGGAATTCCTGAAGCATAAAGCTCAGGAAACTGGGAAGGTAGTGGTAGATGTCTGCGAGGCTTACACCAGTAAAACTGTTAGTTGGACAGGTGAACTGGTAAGTATAAATGGAAGTAAGACTATTAAGTCAAAGGTTGATGGCAAAGTCATGGATAGAGACATCAACGGCGCTCGTGGTATATTTCTGCGGGCTTTGGGAGATACCCCCTGGCTGCGAAAGCAGCTTGCATTAGTGAGCCAGAATCCGCCTTTGGTAGATTATGGTAGCTAAAAAGTATCGGTTCCCAAGTTTGCTAAGCATTGTCATTCCCACTTACAATCGCTTACCGATTCTCAAAAAGTGCCTAATCGCTTTAGAACATCAGCAATTCAGGCACGATAAAGATAGCCAGGTCTTGGATTATGAAGTTGTCTTAGTAGATGATGGCTCAACGGATGGCACTTTAGATTGGTTGACAGCACACGGGGATCAGTTTCCCCATGTACGCTCATTTGCTCAAAACCATGCTGGACCGGCTGCAGCCCGGAATCTAGGGGTGAAGCAGGCCCTTGGTGAAATAATTATCTTTATTGATAGTGATTTAGTAGTTACTGAGCATTTCCTACAGTCTCATGCTGATGCTTTGGTACAGGCAGAGCAGCGTCTGGGATGCGATCGCTTATTCACCTACGGTTGGGTGATCAATACCTGTAATTTCGACGACCCTACCAGCGAACCCTATAAAATTACTGATTTCTCTGCTGCGTATTTTGCGACGGGGAATGTTGCGATCGCACGAAAATGGCTTTTAGAAGCTGGACTGTTTGATACCCGCTTCCAACTTTATGGCTGGGAAGACTTAGAACTGGGTGTCCGACTCAAACAGCTGGGCTTAAAACTGATTAAATGTCCCGAAGCGGTAGGTTATCATTGGCATCCTCCCTTTAGCCTCGACCAAATTCCCCGGATGATTGACCGGGAAATTCAACGGGGACGTATGGGTGTGTTATTTTACCGGAAGCACCCTACCTGGGAAGTCAGGATGATGATTCAGATGACCTGGCTACACCGATTACTCTGGGGGATTCTGTCTTTAGGTGGACGACTCAACGAACGCACCATGGCTCCCTTTTTACAATGGCTAATTGACCGAGGTAAATCCCAGCTAGCTTTAGAAGTTGCCCGAATTTTCCTTAACTGGTACAACGTCCAAGGTGTTTATGCGGCTAATCGGGAGATGGAAGGTTAGAGGTTTAAGGTTTAAAGTTGAAGGTTTAAAGTTGAAGGTTTAAGGTTGAATGTTGACAGTCAACCGTCAAGACAATATTAGTCAATATTCGTGATTACTGGAAAGAGAAAGCTGCGATCGCTAAACAACCCCATCCCAGGATCAATGCTGCACCACCTAATGGTGCGATCGCTCCTAGCCACTTGATCCCGGTTAAACTGAGGGCGTACAAACTACCAGAAAAAATGGCAATTCCAGCGATAAAAGCTGAGCCAGCTACGGTAAGGGGAGTTTGTGCTACTTCTGCGCGGCTCAATAACAAGGCTACCAACATTAGCGCTAGGGCATGGTACATTTGATAATGGGCACCTGTCTGAAAAATTTCCAATGCTCGTTCGGTCAGTTTTTCTTTCAAAGCGTGGCTAGCAAAGGCTCCAGCTGCTACTGATAATCCGCCTAAGATCGATGCGATCGCTAAAAAAATTCGAGTCATTAATTTGGTCCTTGCTAAAGCGTAAAGTTATAAAATATTCTCCCTTCTTCACTAACCTCAAACGTAGCATCATACTCTCTAGCTTTTTGATCGAGATAGTCTTGAGCGACAGCTATAGGAAGTTTGGCTGCCATTGCCAATTTTAAGACGGAAATTCTACCATTTTCGTCTTGAATCAAGCGATAAAATGTATACTGAAGCTGTTCGAGGACTTCTTTTTGTTCTTGTCGATACATTCCCCATGTTAACCATACTCCCCAAAAGGTAGCTGGGATACCTACTATCAAGCTTCCCAGCGCATCAACTTTATCCTGTGATGTTGCTTCCTTTCGAGTTGAAACTACCAGAGGTACCATCAATAATAGAATACCTAAGGTGAGCAGCAAACCAGCCGATATTTTTTTAAACCGTTTCATTATAGCAAATTTTTAACACACGTTATTGTTTAGCATGACCAGACAATTGCGATTAGGTGTAAACTATCACTTATCAGCTAATGCGCTACGCGCACGCTACTTGAGGTGCTATCAGTTATCAGCTATCAGGTTTATTTTAAGCTGACCGCTGACCGCTGACAGCTAACGGCTTAATACTTATTTTGTCACTTACGAATAGCTTCCAATAAGCGAGAATAGTAAAAGCGAGTGCTAGTCATTTCTTGTCGCTGAATTGAAAATCCATTATTTACTAAAATACTAACAATATCTGCTTCTCGATGCTGATAGGCACGAGTGGTTTTACTTGGTCCTGGAAAAAACTCACCAATCTTTTTGAGTGCAGTAAGAAGCAAGGTTTTCGGTGCAAAGCTAAGAATTAAACGAGACTCTGCCAAAGAAGCTAAGTGAGTTATCATCTCAGCCGCTTTATCCTGGGGATAATGAATCAAAACATCTAGACAAATTACGGTGTGGTAGCTACCACCTAACCCTTCCAAATCTTTGACCATAAACGAGAGATTTTCAGTATTCCCTAAACTCTCCTTAGCCCTTACCTGAGCTTCTTCTACCATTTTGTGAGAAATATCACTAGCAAAAACTATAGCGCTATTTTTGGCCAGAGGAATACTCAGACTCCCAACACCACAGCCAGCATCACAAATCGACAAACCTGACAAATTTCCATCAGCCTCCAGCCAACTGATCACTTTATCCACAGTCTGCTGATGACCAATCCGGATATCTTGCTGTACCCGGTTAACCTCGCCATCACCATAAATCCGCCGCCAGCGGTCAAACCCAGTGGCATTGAAATAATCCTTAACAATGGCCTTATCATTAACTGTATTCATATTCATAAAAAACACTCTCCTGACCTTGATGTCCTCCGCGTCTTTGCGGTTCATCAAAAATCATCCCATGGATATTGACGACCTTCTCCAATCCTTTAAATACTTTGGCGTTGAGCTTGGCTTAGAACGGATTAAGCAACTTCTATCGCGCTTAGGTAACCCCCATCAAGATTTTCCAATCATTCACGTGGCTGGAACTAATGGTAAAGGCTCAGTTTGTGCCTACCTGTCTTCTATACTCACCAAAGCTGGCTACCGAGTCGGACGTTATACTTCTCCTCACCTGGTGGATTGGACAGAACGGATTTGCCTTAACCAAGAACCCATCTCCACCCATACCCTAGCCACAATTTTGGAGCAAGTTATCGCAGCAATTCCAAAAAACTGTTCCGATCCACCAACCCTATTTGAAGTGACTACTGCTGCTGCTTGGTTATATTTTGCTCAGCAGCAGGTGGATGTGGCTGTAGTAGAAGTGGGATTGGGAGGACGGCTGGATGCAACGAATGTATGCGATCGCGTTTTGGTTAGTATTATCACATCCCTGAGTTGGGAACATTGGCAGCGCCTTGGTCCGACCTTAGCTGATATTGCCAAGGAGAAGGCTGGAATCCTAAAGCCTGGCTGTCCTGCAGTAATTGGTCCGCTCCCCCCTGAAGCTAGGGCAGTGGTTGAATCAAGGGTGAATCAGTTGGGGTGTCCAGTGGTGTGGGTAGACTCAGCAGTAGAGTTGCCAGAGGGGAAGATGCCAAGCACCCGACAAGATCTCAGATGGGTGGAGTATGGGGGTATCAGCTATAGTTTGCCCTTGTTGGGGGAGGTGCAGTTGGTTAATTCCGCGATTGCGATCGCAACGGTACAAATTCTGCAACAGCAGGGTTGGGAGATACCAGTTGATGCGATCGCATCGGGGATGGCCCAAACCACTTGGCTGGGACGTTTGCAGTGGACTAGCTGGGAGAATCACCAGTTACTGATTGATGGAGCCCATAATCAAGCCTCTGCTCAGGCGTTGAGACAATATGTTGATACCCTAGGTAAATCCGTCAACTGGGTAATGGGTATACTCTCAACCAAAGATCATGCTGGTATTTTTAATACCTTGCTCAGACCAGGGGATCGATTATACCTAGTGCCAGTACCAGACCATAGTTCAGCTGAGCTATACTACTTGGCTACTCTCGCGGAACAAATTTGTCCAACCTTAGCCGATTGTGGTACTTATCCAGAGTTAGTCACAGGACTCCGTGCTAGCTTTAACAAAGCCGAAGCTGAAGATAAGATTACTGTCCTTTGTGGCTCTTTGTACCTAGTTGGTCACTTTTTGCGAACACAAGCTTTTGTTGGTGGTAATGGGAATAGCTAATCGCTAATCGCTAAAATAATCAATTTCACGATTGAGCAAAAAATTGTCATGATTGTGAGATAGATTGGGTACGATAAATAGCAACCTAATGTTGAAACCCCGATCTACCTAACTCAGATCTGGTATCTAAATAAGATAATTTTTGATCCCATATTCCCTACTCCCTACTCCCTACTCCCTACTCCCTACTCCCTTTGCTAGATATGGTTAACCGTTTTAAAAATTTATTTTCCCGGCGCAAGCAAGGTGTTGGTATAGAATTAGCCCCAGAACGAATTCATATTGCTCAATTGCAGCGGCAAGGTCAGAGCCTCAAAGCCACAACCCTATATTCTCATGAGGTTCCAGAAGGGATCTGGGAAGGAGGACAGATTCTTGATTCCCCTGGTTTAGCGGAACTGATTAGAGAAGCCCTACAGGAGAGTCAAGTGAAAGTGGAGCGGGTTGCCACTGCTTTACCAATGCGAGAAGCAGTAATCCGGATTATTCCCATTCCTGCTGAGCTAGATGATAACGAGCTTCGGGATATGGTACTAAATCATGAAGCTGGCTTATATTTGCCCTATCCCCGGGAAGAAGTGGATTTGGATTATCAGAAGCTTGGCTTCTTTGTGGATGAAGATGGAATCGAAAAGGTGCAAGTCCTGCTGGTGGCTACTCGTAAGGAAATCACCGATAGCTATCTCGATACCTTTGAGCAGGTAGGTTTACAAGTAGATGTACTCGAAATTAATAGCTTTGCTCTGATTCGGACCATCCGAGAACAACTGCGTCAATTTCCTTCCCAAGAGGCAGCCGTTCTGGTAGATATTGAATTTGATAGTACTGAAATTGCGATAATTGTAGATGGTGTACCGCAGTTTTCCCGTACTGTTCCCATTGGTACCTACCAACTTCAGAGCGCTCTATCACGGGCGATGAATTTACCAGCCTCTAGAAACACTGAACTGCTCCAGGGGATGACTATTCCCAGTACCCCAGTTGATGGCATGCGCACCGGCTCGACCGGGGTAAATCCAGGTATGGTAGCTCTGATCCAAGTCTTGGGAGAAATTGCTGATGAACTACGGCGCTCTATCGATTTTTACCTCAATCAGATGGACAATCTAGAAGTAGCCCAACTCCTACTAGCTGGTCCTGGGGGTGGTATCGGACAACTTGATGAATTTTTTACCCAACGGTTAAGCTTGCCCACGATTCAGGTGGATCCGGTGGCGGCTCTTTCCCTAGAAGTGGAGAAAGATATTCCGATGGTGCAACGACCGAGCTTAGGAACTGTGCTTGGATTAGGATTACGAGAGGTATAGCACTATGTATAGTCTTGATATTAATTTTTTAAAAGACCGAAATCCTGAGGAGATCAAGTCCGTTCAGGATGGAGCGGGTAGACAAGGGATAGCCTTAGGGGAAATGACCCCTCTACTGATTGGAGCTGCAGTGGGCCTAATCCTACCTGGATTGGTGGGAGGTTTTTGGGTGGTTCTCCAACATCAAAACGCCCGATTGAAGGAGGAAATTGCTGATGTTGACCAGAAACTGGCAGCCTTGGGGGCACAAAAGCAACGAATTAGTAAGCTAAACCAAGAACTCAAGGTGGTCAATGACGAAACTAATGCTCTTGCCAGTGTCTTTAATCAAATTAAGCCTTGGTCAGCGATGTTACAGGACATTCGTGAGCGCACTCCTCCCGGAGTCCAAATTAAAGACATCGAGCAACAGCAAGTCACTGACAAAAACGCTTCTAAGGATGAGTCTAACGCTAACTCACGACCTAGCATCGAGCTGGATATTTCCGGAACAGCTCGAACCTTTGATGATGTGAATTACTTTTTGCTGACCCTACAAAATTCTTCCTTTTTCGACAAAAATGATACTCAACTCATCAAAGCTCAGTTAATCAATAATCCCACAAAATTAGAAATTCCTGAGAGTCAAAAAGAATTAGTAACTCAGGTAAAATATACCCTACCAAAAGTGGTAGAATATACTATTAAAACTCAACTGAGTGATATCCCCGCTTCTGAGATCTTAAAAGAGTTAGACCGTAAAGGAGCAGTAGGATTAGTGACTCGGATTAGAAACCTTCAATCTCAAGGAGTGATTCAACAATGACCTATGCTACTGATGACGAGTTTATGAGTGTTGAAGGTCAGGAGGAAGAGCCTGAGTATCCTACTGCCTTCGGCATTACCTTTACTCCCCAAGTTTCTGGGATTGCCTTTGGTATTCTTGGTCTGGCAGCTGCTGTCTATCTAGCCATGAACCTGATGTTACCGGCTTGGCAGGAGTATCAGACTTTACGAAATGATTTATCAGGCAAACAAAATGACCTCCAAAATCCCGAAGTACTCCAGAAAAAAATTAAACAGAAAGAGGAAGAACTCAAACAAGCAAAACAGCAAAACCGCCGGGTTTTGAGTTTGTTTTCCACTGAAAAAAGTCTAGATACTTTATTGCTTGATCTGAATACTTTTGTTAAGGATACTAGAGGCACTTTACTTAAATATGAGCCAGATTCCGAGGGAATCAATATAGTTAATGATGGGTCTCTAGGAACCCTAGTTGATGGAAAATTAAAACGGAGAACCGTCAATGTAGAAATTGAGGGTAGTTTCCAACAAGTGCAGTCAATTATGCGCAGCTTTGAGCGGCTCCAAGCCATGTTGCTGATCAAAGACCTAGAAGCTGAAGTCACTGAACCGCAAACACTAGTGCTACAGCAAGGTAGAATAGTTCCTGGTCCTCAACCTAAGCTTAAAACAAGCTTAACCTTGGAAGCTCTTATGCCTGCTAGAGATTTGAATAAGGAGGAAGAAAAAGCTGGGGAAAAGGAGGATAAGAAAAAGTAAGGTAAGAAGAAATAATCCCAAGTTTCTTTAGTCTTGCTAAATTCTTGCTACCAATTTAATGATGGGGAGATGGCAAGATTGGGAAATTAAGCGGTAGCCAAGTTGCTGGAAATTGGGATAACCTACTGTTTTATTGAGCTGAGATGGTTATTGTTGTTCTTGTTTGTTGAGTGTTTAGTATTTTCTCTTTAACGTCTCAACGGTCAATCGTCAATAGTCAACTGTTAATAGCCCTTAATATGACATAATTTCTGTCATAATTTCTGTGATTTGAGTCAGGAGATTGGAGAAATAAACCGTGAGACAGATTCAAGTATGTGGTGGAGTGTTTGCAGCTACAGCAATGGCTTTATGGGCAACACAGCCTGTAGTAGCAGCAAGCCAAGTTAGTGCTATACGGTTCAACCAGCAGGGGAGTGAACTGGAACTGAAACTTGAGACAAAAGGGGGCAATGAGCGTCCACAGATTTTTGCTGTTAACCAAGGCAATGTCTTGGTTGCTGATCTGGTTAATACCCAGCTGAGTTTGCCCAAAGGGACTAACTTCCGTCAAACAAACCCCCTACCCAATATCAGTGCCGTTGCGGTTAAGGAACTGGATGACAACCGGGTCAGGGTGACAATTCGAGGTACTGACAAACTCCCCATTAGTTCACTAATCCAAAGGGATGCTCAGGGAATTACCTTAGGCATTGACACCACTACTGAGAATCAGGGGATATTACCTATCCAAGACTCATCGGTGATGAAGCTGGCTCAAGTTCCTAATACAGAAACTAATACTGAAACGGAACAGATGGAGAAACCGGCGGAACTTTCGGAACCAGAACCAGAGCCAGAGGCTAACCCCTCAGAAACTCCTGAACCTCCAGAAATCGTGGCTCCTGAGCCAGATGTGCTGGTACCTGAGCCAGAAATTATTATTGATGGAATACCGGCAGCTCCAGCTAATGCGGTGCAACCGATTGCGCCAGCGCCCCCCTTCTTACCTAGAGCAGTAGCACCACCAGTGGGGGATATTGCTGTTTCTAATATTAATGCTGCTGCTAGCACTATAGATCTCGGAACAGCAACTCTAGTGCCCCGTTTGGTATTACGAGAAGCACCGATTCGAGAAGTGTTGTCTCTGTTGGCTCGTTCAGCTGGACTCAATCTGGCCTTTGCTGAGTCAGATGAAGACTCCGGTGCAGCACAGTTCACCATTTCTATTGATTTAGAAAACGAACCGGTCCAAGATGCTTTCAACTATATTCTTCAGCTGTCTGGTCTTCAGGCTAACCGTCGGGGAAGCACAATTTTTGTTGGAGCCAAACTACCTCAAGCCGCTCGTAATCTAATTAGTCGTACTCTACGGCTCAATCAAGCCAGTGCCCAAGGGGCTGCTACTTTCTTAGCCACTCAGGGAGCAGAAGTGCAACAGGTAGTAAGCGAGACGGAAGAAATCATCGATCCTGAAACCCAACGAGTGGTGCGACAAATCCAACGAGCCCCAGAAATTCAACCAGTTACCGCTGAGCGGGAAGACGGTAGCCAAGGGGCACTGTTGCTGCAGGGATTAGCAGTATCTACCGATGAGCGACTTAATTCTATATCTCTGGTGGGTGAGCCCAGGCAAATTGAAATTGCGACATCTTTACTCAAACAGTTGGATGCTCGTCGCCGTCAAGTGGCGGTAAATGTCAAGATTATCGATGTTAACCTAGCTGGAACCGATGCCTATAATGCCAGTTTCTCCTTTGGGATTAATGATACTTTTGTAGTCAGTGATGGGGGAGCGGCAGCCGTTAATTTCGGTAGGGTTAATCCCCCCAGTAGAGACACTGTGGTTACTGGTCAGTTTCCCAATGTTGCGCCATTTGATTTTCGTGCTGTAGACGGAGATGGTGATATATTCTTCGATAGACAAAATGCTCCCTTTGATAACCTAGTTGAGGGCTTCAGTGAAACCTCTGGTAGTCCATCACTCTTCGCACGTCCCGGCTTTGGTCGAAATAATAATCCATTCCAGCCAGGTGTGATAGGTGTCACTCGTCAAGATGATGGAAACGAGTTTGAGTTTGCCCTTCCTTCTCTATTTGAGTTCCCTGATAAGTTTTTATTAACCTTGCAGGCTCAGATTACTAGCAACAACGCCAAGATTCTGACCGACCCAACTCTAGTGATCCAAGAAGGGCAGCAAGCTATTGTCGAGTTGACTCAGCAGGTACTGACCAGTGTGAGGACAGATATAGATACAGACGGTGGTGCTACCACTAGAACTATCACCCCGGTTATTGAAGAGGCTGGTTTAACCCTAACGGTGAATGTTGAGAGAATTGACGACAATGGTTTTATTTCCTTATCTACATCTCCCTCGATTTCAGCTCCCTCAGGAACTCAAGTCTTTGAGAGTGATAATGCATCAAACACAATCACATTCCTAAGTACCAGAGAACTAAACTCTGGGCTAATTCGCCTGCGAGATGGTCAGACGTTAATTCTATCTGGCATTATTCAAGACACTGACCGCACAACCGTATCGAAGGTGCCCGTTTTGGGTGATATTCCCTTACTTGGTGCTCTGTTCAGACGTACCACCAAGGAAAATGAACGCCGTGAAGTGATTATCCTGGTGACCCCTCAAATTCTGGATGACACAGACCGCAATGGTGGGTATGGTTACAGCTACACCCCTGGACGGGATGCCCGTCAAATGCTAAACCGGGGAGGGTTTCAGTCTCCAGGCAACTAAGGTAAAGGTAAGGTAAACCTCAATTAACACTTGTCCCCCCGAGCGAGGTATTGCTCCGGGGGAATTAACTTATGGATTTGGCTACTCCCCCCTACTTTAGTGGTGGGAATAGTTAGGTTTTGATACTTTTAGGTGTTCAATCACAGCTATAGTGGAGGGTTAACCATACAGTAATTAATTATATATAATTAACAATGATTGATAATCAAAAATTCTGATTGCCTACTCCCTAAGGCATAAATTTAGGGGAGCATTTTGGGGCAAAATTCTGAAATCTATATAAATTAAAGCATTCAACGATCCATATCGGCATTGCAAACATTAGAATAATGCAGTGAAACATCGAAGCTGCGAGTGTTGCAGCGATTTTTTTGTCGAAAACCCTGGTTGGATGATCTAAAAAACAAGGAGATTTGAATGAATAAGGGTGAATTAGTCGATAAAGTGGCGGAAAGAGCTACTGTAACCAAAAAACAAGCTGATGCAGTACTAAGTGCTGCCATAGAAACGATTATGGAAGCAGTGTCCGAGGGTGATAAAGTTACCTTAGTGGGCTTTGGTTCCTTTGAATCCCGGGAGCGTAAGGCTCGTGAGGGTCGCAATCCCAAAACCGGTGAAAAGATGGAAATTCCGGCAACTAAGGTTCCAGCCTTTTCTGCTGGTAAGGTCTTTAAAGAGAAAGTGGCACCACCCAAGGAGTAATCCCTGATTCAGTCACAAACTTGTCCTTGAAACGACCAACTCACGGGGGAAATTTAGCCTGGGCAGCAGCACTGGCTAACTGTCCTCCTTCCTTAATTGTTGATTTTTCTGCCAGCATCAATCCCCTTGGTCCCCCTAAAAGTGCGATCGCAGCGATAGAGTCTGGGCTCAATAACCTGGTAGCTTATCCTGACCCCAATTATTCTGAGCTGCGGCAGTGTTTGACGCAACTGCATCCAACCCTGCCCCCAGACTGGATTCTTCCAGGTAATGGCTCAGCCGAATTATTAACTTGGGCTTGTCGGGAGCTATCAGAACTAGATGAGACCTTGATGATTACCCCAGCATTTAGGGACTACCAACGGGGACTGAAGGCATTTGGAGCAAGAATTCGCGAGTGCCCCCTGATCAGGGAACTCTCGAAACTTAGTCTCAGATGGGGAGATGGGGAGATGGGCAGCGAGATTAATGCTTTGATGCCCTTACTCCCTGACTCCCTTACTTCCTTACTCCAACAAAATGGGAATCGAAAGGGTTTGCTGCTGAATACCCCCCACAATCCCACAGGTCAATTGTTTACCTCAGAAGCAATTGAGCCTTATCTGAAGCAATTTGCTTTGGTGGTTGTGGATGAGGCTTTCATGGATTTCCTGCCTCCTGAGCAGGAGCAAAGCCTGATTCCTTTAATTGGGGATTATCCAAACTTGGTAATTTTGCGATCGCTTACCAAGTTTTACAGCCTTCCTGGACTCAGACTAGGTTATTGCATTGCCCACCCTGAGCGACTCCAACGTTGGCAGGAGTGGCGGGACCCTTGGCCAATCAATACCTTAGCAGCGGCAGCGGCAGCGGCAGTGGTCCAGGATAGAGCATTTCAACAGCAAACCTGGGATTGGCTAGCACCAGCCCGTACGCAACTGTTTCAGGGACTGGCTAAGTTACCTGGTCTCCAACCTTATCCCAGTGCAGCTAACTTCTTGCTAGTACACTCAGAAAAATCCACTTCACAGATCCAAGCACAACTACTCCAACACCATCGGATTCTGATCAGAGATTGCCTAAGCTTCCCGGAATTAGGCGATCGCTTTTTCCGGGTCGCTGTACGTACACAGGCAGATAACCAACGCTTACTAACCGCTTTAGACGCTATCTTGATAAGTTGAAGGTTAGAAGGTTAAAGGTTAGAAGGTTGAAGGTTAGATGCTTATAAGGTTATAAGGTTGAAGGTTCAAGGTTGAAGGTTCAAGGTTCAAGGTTCAAGGTTCAAGGTTAGAAGGTTGCTGGCCCTAGGCGTCTGTTGTCGGATAGGTTAGTTAGATGGTTGTTCGCGTAGCGTGGCCAAAAGCCCAAGGTTAGAGCCTGAAACCTGTAACTTTCAACCTGAAACCTTCTAACCTGCTAACCTGTAACTTTCAACCTGAAACCTGTAACTTTCAACCTGAAACCTGTAACTTTCAACCTGAAACCTGTAACTGTTGCACGAATGACCGTTGACTATGACCTAATTATCATTGGTGGCACTCCTGCTGGTGTCTATGCTGCTGTTGCGGCTGCTGGTTTAAAGGCTCGTGTGGCTCTGGTAGACCCTCAGCAAGGAAAAACTAGCTGGCTAGGACAGGGTGCTATTTACACCAGAGTATTAAGTGAGATGGGGCGTAAGCTTGAACAGATACGTGACGCTGCTCAATGGGGTATTTATGCTCAAACAGCTGATTCCACTCAACCAGACATTTCACCGATCCAGTTTTCATCCCTACCACTAACTGCGGTGATGGAATGGGCTAATCTGGTGGTTGCCAACTGCTCAGAACAGAATTCTCAAGCTATTTTAGGTGCTTTAGGGATTGATGTAATCACAGGTGAGGGGGAATTTTGCCGACTGCCTCACCTGGGTTTTGTAGTCAACAACAGACGTTTGCGGTCTCGTGCCTATCTGATCGCTACTGGCTCTCGCCCAGTTATTCCTGATATCGAAGGGTTACAGACCATAGACTATTTCACACCAAACAATATCTGGCACAAAGTGTTTAAGCTTGGAAGCTTAAAGGGTGAACAACCTTCACTACCCAAAAGCTGGGTAGTAATTGGTGATGAGCCTATTGCTCCAGAACTAGCTCAGACCTTAGCGAGACTCGGTTGTGAGGTAACGTTGGTGGCCAGTACTACCCGTATTTTATTCCAGGAAGACCTAGAATCATCTAGGCTTATACAAGCTCAATTAGAAGCTGAGGGAATTCGGGTTCTGACGGATAGCCCAGTTGATCAGGTCAGAGAGATTGAGGATAAAATCTGGATTCAGGCTGGTAATAAGGCGATTGAAGCTGATGCCATTCTACTGGCTACGGGTGAGCAACCCAATGTGGAATCCTTAAATCTAGAAGGGGTTGGGATAAAGTACACTCACCAGGGTCTTCAGCTCAATCAAAAGCTACAAACGACTAATCCCCGCATCTATAGCTGTGGCAAGATGGCTGGTGGTTATCCCTGTGCCCATATTGCCCAGTATCAAGCCAGCATTGCCTTGAAGAATGCATTGTTTTTCCCCTGCTTTAAGGTAGACTATCACGGGATTCCCTCGACAGTCTTAACTGAACCCCAATTAGCACGGGTAGGTCTTACAGAAGTAGAAGCTAGAAAGCGCTATGGTAAGAATCTATGGGTGATGCGAGAATATTTCAAAGACTTAGATCACCCTCAGCTCCTGGGGCAAACCACTGGGTATATGAAACTGGTAGTGGGGCGCAATGGGACAATTTTAGGAGCAACCATAGTTGGATCACAAGCAACAGAATTAATTGGGGAAATTACCCTAGCGATTCAGCAGAAAATTAACTTGGGTCTGTTGGCAAATGTCTATTATCCCTATCCCACGTTGTCAGAGATTTTTAAGAAAACGGCAATCGAGTGGCAGCGCCAACGAATGAGTCGTAATCAGACTTTACAAAACTTTCTGGAAGGCTTCTTTAACCTACGGCGTAGTTGGTCAAAATGAATGTTGATTACCATTACTTCAAGCTTAAACCTTAAACATTTAACAGTTAACATTTAAAATTTAACAGTCAACATTCCTTCAACTTCTGCATTCAAATGACAGCAACCAGCCAACCAACGGAATTCCAGTACAAACCCCTGCACAAGCCTAACCAACTGATTTACGGTACAGGTCAAACGGCGGTGATTACCGGTTGGACGATCAAAGAAGCGATCGCAAAAAAGTTAAACCCCTCGGAGTTTGCTGTGGTCGGACAGTTATACAGTCCCACCCGGGGAATTAGCCTGCTCATTCGTAATCTCCTCGCTAATCCCCACGTCCGCTACTTGGTGATTCTCAACGCTACGAAGGAAGACCGCAATGCTGGCAGTGGAACTTGCTTGCTGGACTTTTTCCGCCATGGCGTTGAAGAAGGGACTACTGATACTGGTCGTCACTGCTGGGTGATTCGCTCTTCTATAAAAGGTTATATTGACATTGAAATTCCGTTACTCACCCTAGAACAACTCAGAAGGGAAGTTTCTGTGGTAGAGGCTGATTCGATTACCCAAGCTATCAGTCTCGTTAAGTCTTATGGCTCCAAAACTCAAGAGCCCTGGGGAACACCATTGGAATTTACCATGGCAAATGATGTCGGGGAATCTGGCTGTGCCCCCCTAAAACCAGGACCGCGCTACGGACATCGCATTCAAGGCCGAACGATAGCTGAAACTTGGGTTAAAATAATTCATCGCATTAAAACTACTGGTACAATTCGGCCCACGGGTTATGACGGATATTGGCAAGAGCTAATTGATTTAATCGCAGTAGTAACGGAAGAACCTCCTGAATTTTACTTTCCTCAGCCCAATTATTTACCATGCGATCGCGACTTTATCCAAGAATACATTCATCAAATCCTCGACGACGCACCTGTAGTAGAAGGAGTCAAATATACCTATGGTCAACGTCTACGTTCTTGGTTCAAACGTGACCAAATCGAGCAAGTCATCACTAAACTCATTGGTGAAATCGATGCAGCCAGTGCAGTGATGTCCCTATGGGATGTCAAAGACCATGAGAAAGGGGGTAGTCCTTGTCTGAATCACATCTGGCTCAGAGTTGTGGATCATGAATTGTCCCTAACTGCCACATTTAGAAGTAATGATATGTTTAGCGCGTGGCCAGCTAATGCCTTTGGACTCAGAGCACTACACCAGTATATTAGAGACCAAATTGGTAAGCGCGGGGGTATTCAATTAAAAATGGGACCGCTGATTACCGTTAGTCAAAGTGCTCATATTTATGATGATTGTTATGACTATGCTAATCGGATTATTCAAAATCACTATCAACAAATTATCAATTCAGAACAGAAACAGTATGCTGATCCCATTGGTAATTTCTTGATTGAAACGGAAAATACTGATATTATAGTGAAGCAGACAACCCCTGGTAGCGGGGAAGTAATTGCTACGTATTCTGGTAAAAATGCCATGAGTTTATCTAGAAAAATTTGTAGTGATAATCCGTCAATACAACCTAGTCATGCGGTCTATTTAGGAATAGAATTAGAAAAAGCTAGGATAGCTATAAAAGAAGATAAAAATTATCAGCAATTATAGCATTTTAAATACTTATGATATACAAAATATTGGGAAGGAATTAGGGATTAGGGAGTGACCCATGGGAAAATTGACTGTACTTCATGACTAGGATAAGTTATTGATCAGCAGTTATTGATCAGCATCAACTATAGATAACCGAAAAAACGAGTTTGGTGTAAAAAATAACCAAAGATAGTTTTGTGAATAGTTCTTGGTAAAATGACAAGTTATAGCAACCACAGTAAAGGTTAAGACATGTTTCTATTTACTGTTCTTTTTTACCTGCTCCCTGTTCACTTAAAAAAGACGAGGATAGTTTATGTCATCAACTAAACTGAGATTGATATAAAATTGATCATTGACAAGTTTAAAATTACCAATGACTAGTGAAAGACCAAACTGGGATGAATACTTTTTAATGATGGCTAAGCTAGCAGCTACTCGCTCAACCTGTTTAGCCTTTCCTGTAGGAGCAGTGATTGTTAAAAACAATCAGATTTTAGCAACAGGTTACAATGGTCCCCCATCTGGCTCAAGTCATTGCACAGCTCAGGGATACTGCTATCCTGAACTAAGTAGCTGCGATGCGTCTCGTACCATGCCATCCCGAGCTGTTCATGCTGAAGCGAATGCGATCGCGTTTGCAGCTAAACATGGTATTGCCACTGCTGGAGCCACTATTTATGTCACCCTAGAACCCTGTGTCTCCTGCTTGAAGTTAATCATTTCAGCTGGCATAAAGAAAGTTTTTTATGAGACTATCTTCAATAGTGGAGAGAAAGCTCTAGTTAGAGATCATTTTATGAACGACGGCTTAGTTAGCCTAACCCAAATCCAGTTAAGTGAAGAAACAGCTAAACGAGCAGCTTCATTTCTCCTCAATCCAACATCTGTTCCTAAATTGTCGGACAAAATTATTGAAAACAATTACACAATTATTAACAGTGACTAGATCGATAATATAGCAATTATTATTTTGGTATTGAGAAATGCTATATGACCAATTACCAATTATCGATCTAGCCTGTTGTAAGTGATTAACTGGACTTGATATAGGGTACGTAAATCACTAAATCAATTGTGATAATTTTTGTTTCCTACTCCCTACTCCCTACTCCCTACTCCCTACTCCCTACTCCCTACTCCCTA
>NZ_CEYLVT010000140.1:0-19238 GCF_982860115.1 Moorena sp. | reverse complement strand
GGTTACAGGTTACAGGTTACAGGTTACAGGTTACAGGTTACAGGTTACAGGTTACGGCTTTGAACGGTTTAACCTTCAACCAACCTTTCAACCTTTCAACCTTCAACCTTTCAACCTTCAACCTTTCAACCTTTCAACCTTTCAACCTTGGCCAATAGGCCACGCTACGCGAACAACCTTCAACTAGGATGACTGGCTCCTAAACTTTCCCGAGTATTGCTTCGAGTATAGGGATTCCAGGTATCGAGTTCCTTATATGGTTGATTCAAAAGCATCGAACGAGTAGCTTCACTGATGCCTTGAGCCATGGTAAAGTCAGCGCCAGCAATATTTTGTACATGGTTTAAATCTGCTCCAGTCAGGTCTGCCCCTCGCAAATCCGCTCCCTCCAGCTCCACTCCACTCATACGGGCATTGCGCAAGCAAGCCCCGGTCAGGAAAGCCTTCCGTAAGTTGGATCCACTCAAAGCAGCATCCTGCAAATTAGCACCAGTTAAATCCGCTCCGCTGAGATAACCTCCTATTACTCTAATCCCTTGCAAGTCAACTCCCCTGAGATTAGCAGTATTGAGAAAAGCACCATTGAGATTAGCACCAGGCCCAACAGCACCAGAACTTTTGTAGCGAAATCCTTCTGGCCAATTGGTTTCCCGGTCATACAGGGCTACTTGTAGATTGCTTTCATTTAAGTTAGCCATGGTCAAATTAGCTTTCCTTAAATCTGCCCGGTTTAAATAAGCCCCTTGCAAATCAGCGCCAGTCAGGTCAGCGCCAGTGAGATCAGCTCCCCTGAGATCAGCTCCCCTCAGATTCGCTTCCCGCAAAATTGCCTGACTAAGATTAGCCCCAGTCAGAGTAGCTTGGCTCAAATTAGCTTTCTGTAGGTTAGCACCACTGAGGTTAACCTGGTACAAGTCTCTCTGACTCCAATCGATGCCCTCAAGATTAGCATCAGAGATATAGTCTCCGGCTTGGAACCGTTTTAAGATATCCATAGCTTGGTTATTAGTGCGATCGCTTAACCGAGTTTGACTCATCGTAATTACTGAACTCTACCTGGAACTGCCAAGGTTAGTCTACCGTTGTGCTGGAAACACAGGATGTTAAAAACCATTACCACCAGGGTAGGGAGTAGGCTAGAGACACCAAATGATAGTACCCTAGCCTAGACTATATAGATTAACCATCTCTATCCGTATACCACTATCTGGAGGTTTAAGCAAAAATGCGACTCAAGCCACCCATGACCATGATGGACTTCTTTCGTAAAAGCGAGGGCAAGTGGTTTACTCAACGCACAGTTCATCACTTTGATAACGCTGCCGATGAATCCGGAGAATCCAATCTGATTGTTCAAGTCATCGAAAAAGATAACCCTAAAGTCCAAACCGTGTGTGACCTCCAAAAGATTGATCCAAGCCAGGCGATGGGGGGAGCGAGCTTTATGTGGCAAATCAATTTGGATGACCGGGAACCAAATTCCAAATATGCGGCAATTCTGATTGATGTTCCAGATGATGAAACTAAGCTTAGTGGCAAATTGATTCGAGACCAGGGTTATGTAGAAAGTATTCCGGTAGTGAGTCGGTATTGGTTTGGCAAAGACGGCATCCTCACCATTAATACCAATTACCAGAATAATCAGGGTCAAGAACGTTGTTGGTTTGTCACCGATGATTTTCGTGTCCGAGTCAGCACTGTGCGCATGATGAATGGCGTCAATCTCATGACCTATTGCTCTGAACGCCGTTGTGTTTCTAGGGAAATGCTAGAGCAAATGATTGAAACTAATCGCGCTAGAGCTATGGCGGCGCAATAATAATTAAGTCATTAAAAGTTCATTATCTGATCAAAATAATTCAATTCGGAGCATATTTTCTTAGATTACTCCCAAGGTTAAGTATAGGAGGCTAAGTCTGATGAAAATAGTGCGATCGCTAGTAATTTGTGGTGCTATAAGTCTGAGTGGATACTATGGGATTACTCATTCAGTAAATCCCGCTCTGGCTCAGATTGTTCCGGATAATACCTTGGGGGATAATCAAACTCTAGTTAAACCAAATGTAGAGGTTAAAGGACTTCCCGCTGACTTAATTGAAGGTGGAGCAACCAGAGGGGATAACCTATTCCATAGCTTTTCTGATTTTAATGTTGGGGACTTGCAGCGGGTTTACTTTGCCAATCCCGCTGGCATCAATAATATTCTGAGCCGGGTAACCGGTAGTAACATCTCCAAGATCTTCGGCACCCTGGGAGTAGATGGTGCCGCCAACTTGTTTTTGCTCAATCCTAATGGTATTGTTTTCGGAGCCAATTCCCAATTAGATGTAGCCGGTTCCTTTGTCGGAAGTACCGCTAATAGTATAGTCTTTGGCAATGGCACCGAGTTTAGTGCTACCAATCCCGAAGAGCCGCCCCTTTTAACCATTAACATTACTCCCGGATTGCAGTATGGCCAGAATCCGCCTCAGCCGATCGTAAATGCTGGCAACTTAGCTGTGGGAGAGGGACAGAATGTCACTTTAGTCGGTGGGAGTGTGATTAGCACTGGGGATATCCTAGCACCAGGGGGTGAGATTAATCTAGTAGCGGTTCCTCGTGAAACCTTAGTGCAGTTGGGGCAAGCTGGACAGATTTTGACAGTATCGACCCCAACGGTGCCATTAACACCATCCGATCCGGCCTCTGTCACAGAATTTTTGAGTAGTTTGAACCATGAAACCGGCCTAACAGTTTCCAGTGACGGTCAGGTAATACTTACCGATTCCGGTACTGTAGTGCCACTTACTCCAGGAACAGTGATTATCTCTGGTGACCTAAGCGCTGCCAATTTATCTCCAGGAGAAACCGGCGGCAAAGTAACGGTATTAGGCGATCAAGTTGGCTTGTTTGAAGCTCAACTCAATGGTGGCAGCAATGTCACTATCACTGCTGGAACCACAGGCAATCAGGAAGGAAATATCACTGCAGATGGTTTTGACATTACCAAAACTACAGAAGGGGAAGTCACTCTAAGTTTGCAAGCGGCCAATGATATTAGTCTCAAAAATGTTGATATCAAAGCCAGCAGTGGTTTGCTCAATCTATTCCTGGAAGCGGATAGTGATAACTCCGGTAGTGGTGATGTGGAGTTGATTGGTGGGGAGGGAATTGATACCGGCGGAGGAGCAGTCACCATTACTGCGGCTGGTGCGATCGCATTGCAAGATCTAAAAATCAATAGCGATACCGAAGGCCAGCGCAATGCTGGAGAGATAACCATCACCGCCGCTTCTCTATTGTTGAAAAACAACAGTCGTCTTGATAGCAATACTAGAGGCCATAGCAGTGGGAATGGTGGAAACATCACTATTACTGTTGCTGACTCCGTTGTGTTCAGAGGAGGCAGTGGTCTTGGTAGCAGCACTAAAGGGAATAGTACTGGCAATGGTGGAGAGATCACAATCACAGCCGGTTCTGTATTGTTTGAAGACCAGGGCAGTGGTATTGGAAGCGATACTGAAGGCCATAGCAGTGGGAATGGTGGAAAAATCACCATTACTGCTGACTCAGTTGTGATGAGACGAGGTAGTGGTATTGGTACCAACACTCAAGGTTATAGTACTGGCAACGCTGGAGAGATCACAATCACAGCCGGTTCTGTATTGTTTGAAGACCAGGGCAGTGGTACTGGCAGCGATACTAAAGGCCATAGCAGTGGGAATGCTGGAAAAATAACCATTATTGCTGACTCAGTTGAGTTCAAAGGAAACAGTGGTCTTGGTACCAACACTGCAGATCACAGTACTGGCAACGCTGGAGAGATCACAATCACAGCCGGTTCTGTATTGTTTGACGACAAGGGCACTGGTACTGACAAGGATGAGTTGCGTACTGGTTTTGGCAGCGATACTAAAGGCCATAGCAGTGGGGATGCTGGAAAAATAACCATTACTGCTGACTCAGTTGAGTTCAAAGGAAACAGTGGTCTTGGTACCAACACTACAGGGAACAGTACTGGCGATGCTGGAGAGATCACAATCACAGCCGGTTATCTATTGTTTGAAGGCAAGGACGCTGGTCTTGGCAGTAATACTCAAGGCCATAGCACTGGAGATGCTGGAAACATCACAATTAATGCTGACTCACTTGTGCTCAAAGGAGACAGTGGTATTGGTACCAACACTCAAGGGAAAAGTACTGGCAATGCCGGAATAATAACAATTAATGCTGACTCCATCTCCCTAGAAAACAAGAGTAAGATTGAAAGTACTACCAACACTAGTGGCAAAATAGGAACAATCAAAATCAAGGCCAACTCCATTTCCCTCTCAGACAGCAGAATTACTACAGCTTTAGAGGAAACAGCAGTTCTAAAGTCTCAAGAAGACCAAGACCCTAACATCATCATTCGGGGAAGCTCGCTGTCTTTAACCAATAAGGCTCAAGTGACGGCTAGTAGTTTTGGCCAAGGAGATGCTAGTGACATCTTGGTAGAGGCTGACTCTATCTCCCTTGAAAACAGTAATATCTCTACTGAAACCGTTAGCGGAGATGGTGGCAATATTACTCTCACCCTACAGGATTTATTACTCTTGCGCAACAGTAGTCAAATTACCACCACCGCCGGTACCGAAGAGCAAGGGGGAAATGGTGGGGAAATCATCATTACTGCTGATTTCATTCTTGCCGTCCTGGAAGAAAATAGCGACATAACCGCTAATGCCTTTGATGGCATGGGCGGTAATATTACACTTAACGGTCGAGGCATCTTTGGGTTCAACTTTCCTGATCAACCAACCAACTTGAGTGATATCACCGCCAGTTCTGAGCGTGGTGTAGACGGTAACATAACAATCAACATCCTTGATTTTAATCCATCTCAAGGTTTAGTAGAACTCCCGACTACTGTAGTTGACGCCTCTAAACTGATTGCGGCTAGGTGTGGTGACAATGTCAAAGTGGCATCGGATGATTCCAAAGGGGATGAATTCATTATTACTGGACGGGGTGGCTTGCCTCCGAGTCCCCTTGACCCGATCATCCGCCAGACCGTTATAGCAGATTGGGTAACCTTAGATAACTCGGCCACAACAAATTATCAGAGTCAACGAACTCGCGCTACTGGTGAAGAGTTGGCTCCCAAGCGCCCAAGGCGGCGGATTGTGGAAGCTCAGGGTTGGCTGATTGGCCCTGATGGTACTGTTATTCTGACCGCTTTCCCTACCACCCCCGATACCTGGGCTAACTCTTCGTTCAAATCCCCTTCTTGCGAGGATCTCAAGAGAATTACTAATGCTTCCTAGGGCTTAATCCTGTGGTGGGGATACTCTGAAACCGTCATAAATCTGGATAAAACCGGATAAAACGGTCAAGGTGCATTCTATTGTTGCCCGAGTGAGGAGTGGTCATGCAGCAATTGGAGTTAAGCCTCCCACTCATCTATCTGGGCGCTCCTTGCATCCCGGCAAGGAGTTCCTTGAAAGCCCGAGTTTTGCTATGGTTAAAGTCAAGCCATCCAAGCTCAACCGCATCAGCCAAACTCAGTCCCATACTTCTCAAGAAACGCGCGGTACGGCGCAACAACACTGCTTGAACCTCGGTTTTATTCATATACCGGGAAATTTCCTTGTCTGTACCCCGAGCAAGGATGTTTTTGGCAGCATTGTGGTCAGCCTGCAACACGACCCCATCAAATCTGGTAAAACTGTCCCCGCTCCTGTTCCCTAATAGGGTTCCAGTTACGGAGTCAGCTTGCGACGTGTAGCTCGGCTGGACTTCTGTTACAACCGACCCAGTCCAATTAGCCCATTTCTGCAAGGAGTCCCGCATTTCTCCCTTCATCCAGCTATTAAGCTTGCGGGACATGGCCTTGGACTGACGTTTATTTCTAATCGGCTGTGTCAAATCCAAGGCCGTAGGCCACGCTTCGCGAACAGCAAATACTTTTAATGATTCTCCTTTAAAAAGAGATTTAGAAGCCGCTCCTATAATCGACTTCAATTCTGATTGGTTTTTTCTCAATCGGCGATTTTCTGTTTTTCTGCTTAAATTGTTTTCAAGTATCCGAGCCGACTTGGCTGGATCTATTTTTTCTAGTTTTCTATGTATTGCCCACAGCTTTCCTCTATTGCGGTTCTTTGCACATATGCGATGGCCAAAAGGCCACGCTACGCGAACGGATTTCTTGGTTGCTAGTTTACCCAAGTCTTTCCCGTACGCCTGACCATCTGAATCATAGAAAGCCTCAGTGTATCCTTTGTCCACTCCTATAGCCCGGCGGGAAGAGGGAATCTCTACGGTGCCATGATCGACTAAAAAGTGAACTTCAAACCTTTGCAGGAGTTGATTGTAGATTAGTCTAATTTGTCCTTTGATTTTTCGATTAGACCTGACAATTACCCTGTTCCTTTTTCCTCTCCTTAGGCCAGCCAATTCTAGCTGATAAGTATGGCGAGATAGTCGTTTACATCTGTATCCTCCTGGTTGGTAAACTATCTGATTTTTGCTCCAGGAACGTCCTCGTTGAAACTCTTTCCTGACAAGTCTGTGCAGTAGTGGATTATCTAAGAAGGCTAAAGTCTTGAGCTGTTTACAAAGTTCCTTTCTGACCTTCTGGTTTTTCTTCCCAGAAAACCTTTTGTAGACCCTTTTTATAACTGCATCGGTACAGGCAGCCTGGCTCGCCGTGATAGCTTTAGCTACATCACTGACAGTCCACTCCATCAATTTGGAAGGTAACCCCAAGGACCCAGGTTTCCTGAAACCCCTGACTTCTGGATAAGCTTTTTTCCAGTCCAGCCCCCAATAACTGATGCTGCCCAGCTTGTTGTAAGACTCAGACCTGACGACGCCTAGTTTCTTCATCGTAGACAACAACTCCAATTCAACCGACTTGGTCATTCCCACCACGGGGACGACCTGAGTCGATATCTTTTTTGTTGTGTCTACTTTCAATGGCATCGTTAACTGGCTGTGTCCTATACTTCAAGTATAATCTAGCGCTAGTAAAATGTCTATGTCTGTCTTATACCGTTATATCCCATTTTGTAAGGACTTTTGAGGACTTAAGTGCGAGGCAGTGGATAGCTTGGCTATCAACAGCTTGATGTATCGCTCGGAGCCACTGCCCACCCTACATCTAGCTAAATCTTTATCTTTACTAGCTCAGTGGGTTGGTTGCCCAATTTTGCCTAAGTGCTGATTGGCCTGAAACGAAGGATAATCGCAAGGAAGGTAAAAATCGAGCACCCCTAATCCTATCATGTGTGCTACAATTCGGAGGAAGCGTAAGGTGAGCACTATGGGAGCTAGTTCCTAGTCTATATTCAAGATTGTTAATTCAAGATTGTTAACTCAAGCCGTTAACAGCCAAGGGTTCTTGGTAAGTATTCCTTGACTATCTAATTTCCTAACTATATCAGTGTTCCTACTTAAGTCGAAATTTAGAAAATATACTATCATATGGTAGTAGCCCAGCAAAGGCTGAAGCGCTACGATGGCTATTAGCAGTTTGGTATCAGCAGCGAAGGTTTAGATTATAGGCGTTCCCATGCCAGTGGAGATTCTTCCAATGTGGGTACGACTGAGGCACCCCTTAAAACAAGTCAAGCAAAGTGAAACCTTCGCAGCTAATTAAGAGTTAAGCGTTTTTGAGTAGATGGCGGAATAGATTCTCCTTAACCATCATTTGACGCAAAACTTCCAAGAGATAGGACTGAGCCTCCTCCTGGCTCAAAAGCTTGACTTGGTCTTGGTAGATTTTCATCTGGAACTGTTGCTCCAAACTTAGCTTTCCAGGCGTTTCCATAGGTTTACTCCTAAGCTTACATACGTTGATTAGGGCAGGCGGACGAATGTTCCGACTGCTCTTTTTTTTGGCCGTTGTTAACCAATCTAGCATACCTATAGAATAACGTCGATTCTGTCAAGCAATAAGTAATCAAAGATACAATCTGTAACAAAAATCCGTAAAGCTATGATTTGCCCTTGTGCCTGTATGTCTGACGGACTTAGCTCTTTGAATACCGATCATAAATAAATATTGATGGGGAATTGATGGGGAGAGGGAAAGTTTTGATTAAGAGTAATTATTCGGACATCATAATTACGCAAAACCTGAGGCAAAACCCAGCTATATAGTGGCACAACCGGTATAAAATGAATATATGTAGCGTAGCAGTGGAAATACTGATGGCTTGGGCATGGATCCCTTGTTTGGAAAAATCTCAGGAATATGCAAAAATTCAAGCTTAAGTAAAATTTAAATAAAAACTCGGTAAATCAAATACCATAATATGGATCCAATTATTGATGCCATGGAATTTTTCCAGCTCAGTGCTGGCAACTGGCGATCGCAACGCACGACCCACCACCTAGCCTTCCGACAAGCAGAGAAGGGAGAGTTGGATATCAATGTAGCCACCTTAGAGGCTGATCATCCCCAAGTTATTGAGCTGTGTGAGCTTCATAAGATTAACCCGAGTTTGGCAGCAGGTGGAGCTTTGGTCAGTTGGCAGGGTACAATGGCTTGGGATCAGAGTGATGACGGTCACAAAGACTCGACGGTGATGGTGCTGGTTCCAGATGCTGACTCTCCTAGAAAAGGTAAGTTATTGCGGGAAAAAGGTTACGCGGAAACCATGCCAGTAGCTGGTCTTTATCAGATGGATGCTCAAGATGGGCTAGTGCTGATTACTGAATATGAAACCATGAGTGCTCATGAGCGTTTCTCGTTTATCACTCCATCTCGGCGGATGCGTACAAGTATAGTGAAACGTTTTGGTGGATTTAGCAGCGCATCATTTTGTATCGAAACCAGGATTGACTCTAATCTAGATAATGGGTCTAATACTGGCGCTAATATTGGGACTAGTATTGGGGTGACATCTCAACAACAACAAAATGTCTTGGCACCGGAAGAGTATTATTCAATCTTGGGCTGGTGATTCCACCATCAGTGATGATCCGTTAATCCGAGGCTATCAGTATCTCAATGCTGTGGGTCAGCTGGCTTTAGACCCAAGTATGGTAGAGATCACTGATAATGTTAAAGAACGCGATCGCATTTATACCTGGATTGGCAATCACATTGATGCCATTAATGGTGAACTCCAGACTTGCTTAGACGCCTGTCATAGCTGCTATCATGATTCCCTATGCCGCCCAATGCGGATTTTGGCAAGCCCTTTAGGGGAAAAGTTTGGTATTGATGGCTTTTGCAACATCTTAGCCACTCCGGCGGTGATATTAATTGATGTCGGACGCATTGCACGGTCTGATTGGTTGAGTATTGTCGTCCATGAATATGCCCATGCTCATTTAGGTGCCCCTGGTCACGATCAGCGTTTTTTTGACGTCATTTCCCATCTCTGTTTGGGTCTGGGATTAAAACCCCCACGCTGGCAGTTAGATCTCGAAACTTACTTACGGGATTGGCCTGAGTGTCCATCCAAGACTAATCCACTGTCTTTTTGGATGGGGTATGGATGCACTTGAGCGATAGGCTATTGTCTAATTCCTTAGAGCTTTAATAAATATTAAAAATTATTACTTTGATTAACATTGTACTTAATCAAAATTAATAATCTATTAGTGATTAAGGTGATTAAGTTAAAGGGGAAGACTCAGAGTATCTTACATAGATTAATCACAAAAGCAAGAAGAGAGTTAGTTGATTAACCCATAACTATTGACGATTGACGATTGACTGCTGTCCCAACTATCACTAGTCGATTGAAAGATTAAGATATCGATTAAAACATAATTTTTTTATAGACTGACACAGGATTCATTATATATTTGATTAAGGTTTGTAAGATTTTCTAAGAATACGGAGATTAAAACGTGGCTATTCCTTTATTAAGCTACGCCCCTGTGACGCAGAATGCGCGCATAGATGGGTATGAGATACCAGGAGAAGAGCAACCCAGAATTTATTCCACTGAAAACTTGCTCTCCCCCGGAGACATGGATGCTCTAATTGAGGCAGGATACCGTCAGATTTTCTTCCATGCCTTTGCTTCGGATCGTGAACCGTTCCTGGAGTCCCAACTCCGCTTCGGTCAGATCACAGTGCGGGACTTCATTCGTGGGTTGTTGCTTTCTGAAACCTTCAAGACCAGCTTCTATGACAAAAACAGCAACTATCGGGTTGTAGAGCAGTGTGTGCAGCGGGTGCTTGGACGTGATATCTATGGCGAAAGAGAAAAATTAGCCTGGGCAGTTATAATTGCGACAAAGGGTATCCAAGGCTTCGTCGATCAACTCCTCGACAGCGAAGAGTACATGGAGAATTTTGGGTACAACACCGTCCCCTATCAACGCCGTCGAGTGATTCCTGGTCGGCCTCAGGGTGAAACACCATTCAACATCAAATCTCCACGTTACAACGAATACTACCGTGCAGTACTGGGCTTCCCACAAATCATTTGGCAGACCCAGGTGCGCAGTTACGTGCCACAAGACAAGAAGGCGAAGGCAGGGGATCCATCTCTGTATATGGGCATGGCACGGGATCTGTCTCCCCAAGGCAACACTATCCCACGAGTGTCAGCTTTGAATATCGATTACGAATCCTTAGTGCCATATCGGGCTAAGGAATCTCCGCAACAGGAACTAGCTGAAGCGAAGTCGTAGCACCTCTAAGAGTTTGATCAAAGCTAGGGGGGGAGGGGCAACAAACTCAATCCACTCCCCACAAACCGGATGCTGTAGTTGTAGTCGCCAAGCGTGAAGTGCTTGACCCGGTAGATTAACACCGACAGAACGAGCACTGCTGTAAACGGGGTCTCCAACAATGGGATGACCAATATAGCTACTGTGGACACGAATTTGGTGGGTGCGACCAGTTTCTAATTGGAAATGGATCAGGGTATAGTTGCCCAGTCGTTCTCGGACTTGCCAATGGGTAAGAGCTGGGCGTCCCCCTTTTTCTACTGGCACGACAGCCATTTTCTTGCGGTCTACAGGATGCCGTCCAATTGGTTGGTTAATGGTGCCAGACTCAGCAGAAGGAGCACCATAGACTACACCTAAATATTGTCTTTGAGCAGTTTTGGCTTGGAGTTGGGCTTGTAAATGTCCATGAGCCTGGTCAGTTTTTGCGATCGCAATTGCACCAGTTGTATCCTTATCCAAGCGGTGGACAATGCCTGGACGCTGAACACCACCAATACCTGTCAGTTTAGGGCAGTGGGCTAAAAGGGCATTGACAAGAGTACCACTTTCATGACCAGGTGCTGGATGGACTACCAAACCAGCCGGTTTATTAATAATAATCAGAACGTCATCTTCATAAAGAATGTCTAAGGGGATGACTTCCGCTTGTAATTCCAGAGGTTTGGGGTCAGGAATGGTTAGAGCAATGCGATCGCCTAGCTGAACTTTAGCTTTTTTTGAGATGCACACGTGATCATTCACTTGCACGTTGCCTTGTTCAATCAGCTTCTGGATACGAGAGCGAGACAAGTCAGTTGTTTGTTGGGCAATATAGCTGTCAAGGCGATAACTGGGAGTGGGACCAGTAGACTTGGTACTTTCCTGAACTTGCAAGAATTTGATAGAAAGCTGAGGGGTCATTGTTGATTGTTGATTGTCAACCGAACTGAGAATTAGGAATACAGAAGACTTCAATTATGTATTAATTATCAATAATTAACAATTATAGCGGTCTTCAATTAGGTGAGGTACAAATTTCCGGTTTTTAGGGAACAGCGGATCTCCCAACAGGGGATAGGGAACAGGAAACAGGGATAAAATCCTATGCACCTCATTAGGCTAGGAATAACTAGTCTAATTAATAATTAACAATAAACAATGAACCAAAAGCAATCAACCATTGTAGAAGTGATTAATCGGATTTGATCTTATTAATTATTTTGGTTAGTAGCAAAGTGCAGTGGTAGGGTAACCGTAAATGTCGTTCCCACCCCAACTTCACTGTTTACAGCAATTTTAGCATCGTGCAAGTCTAAACATTTTTTGACAATTGCTAAACCCAGTCCAGTCCCAGGGATACTGCCAACATTACTTGCTCTTTCAAAGGACTCAAATAGTTTCTCTTGGTCTTTTATAGGAATGCCGATCCCTTGATCTTGAACCTGGATTACTGCGGTCGAATCATTGCAATTGAGTTGAAATTTGATCGTACCTCCTTCTGGAGAATATTTAATCGCATTTAAGAGCAAATTGTTAACAACATGACTCAACAGTCTTTCATCGATTAGGGCATCTTGACAGCTACCATGACTAATGAACATCACGTTATGCTTAGAACCCAGGTTAATTTTGATATTTTCGAGTATGTCCTGACACAAAGCAACTAAATCTATGGGTTCTGGCTCAAACTTGAGTTTCCCGGCATCGGCTTTCCCAATCGTTAGAACATCATCCAAAAGTTGAGTCATCCGGAGCACAGCATGCTGAATCTTGTCATGGTGCTTCAGTTTTTTCTCAGGGGACAATTTTTCCTGATAGCGTTGCAGCATTTGAGCAGAAGATTGAATGGTAGTCAGTGGCGTGCGAAACTCGTGAGAAACTAATGAAACGAAACCTGAGCGGAGTTGACCCAGCTCTTTTTCCTTAGCCAATGCATTAAGAATATCTGCTTCTGCTTGCTTGAGTTCAGTGATATCCCTTCCCACCGCCTGGCATTCGATAAACTGGCCATGTTCATCAAACATAGCTCGATCACTCCACTGCTGCCAGCGAATTTCTCCAGAGTCGAGAAGAACTCGGTGTTCGTAAGTGTTGATCGGATTTTCTACAGAAAGAGAACGGAAGTTCCGGGTAACAATGTCTTCGTCTTCCGGAGGCATTTTTGGCAAAAATACTTTCCCTACTAATTCAGAGCGGTCTTTGTCAAAATAGCGGCAGTAAGCATCATTGACAAACGTTAGGGTGCCATCAAGTTTCAAGCGACAGATCAGTTCAGTTTGATCTTCGATGATGGCACGAAATCGTTCTTCACTGTGTCGCACCGCCTCCTCTGCCTGCTTGCGTTCTGTAATGTCTTCAACCATGCTCAAAATACACAGGATTTCTCCTACTTGATTTCGCATAGCCATCATGGTTAAATTGCCCCAGAGGGTATCTTGATTCTTTTTACGGTAACGTATTTCTAACTTAAAACTATCAATTTCTCCTTGTATGACCTGCCTAATATAAGGCTTGGCTTGTTCTAGGTCTTCAGGATGAGTAATTGCCAAACCATTGAGAGCCATTAGTTCAGACTTGGTGTATCCTAGCATTTCATAAAAAGCCCGATTCACCTGAATAAACTGATAATCCAAATCTGATAGTGACATTCCAATAGGTGCTTCATCAAACACCCGTCGAAATTTTGCTTCTTTCTGGTCTAACGCGGCTTCTGTATTTAGTCTCAATTCCTGATAGGCTTGCCGTAGTTCTACCTCTGCCTGCTTGCGCTGGGTAGTATCTTGGATAATCCCGATAACTTGATAAATATTTTCTTGCTCATCTAGCAGGGGAATATAGGTAGCGAGGACAGTGAGTTCACCAACCTCTGGCAAAGTCAAAGTCAGTTCTTCCACTTGTGGCATCCGGGTTTCCACAGCCTTTTGTAGCAGTTTCACATAGATATCCTTAAATACATGAGGATAGATTTCCTCGTCAGTGTGACCCAGTAGTGGTGAATTAGCAACTCCAGTTAACTTAACCCCTTGTTGATTTATAAACTGAAGCCGCCGCTGGGCATCATAGATCATAAATGTACCGGGATAATTATCCACTGCTAGGCGAAATCGTTTTTCGCTTAGGCGTAATGCCTCTTCTGCCTGTTTGCGCTCCGTGATGTCAACAATTAACCCCAGCAGACGATTGAGATTACCTGAACTATCTAGGTAAAACTGTCCTTTGTTCTGAACGGTGATGTATGTGCCATCCTTCTTACGGATCCGATACTCAATATCAAAAGGCTCTTTAGTGACAATCACCCGTTCAATGGTGTGTTGGTATCGTTCTAAATCATCAGGATAAATTAATTCATCCCACCCTTGCCCAGTTTTGGTGAGTTCTCCTGGGTAATAACCCAATACTTGTTCAAGATTGTGACCCCAAATCAATTCATTGGTCTGGGTATTCCATTCGTAGAGCAGATGACCACTAATTTGACTAACCGCTTTATAGCGATAAAGCCATTCCGTTAATAGAGCAAAGTCACTTTTGAAGTTTTGCTGATCTAGATTGAGATTTTCAAAGCCCTTACTGCCTTTATAGGAGCCAGTAGAGTTACCATAGTCCAATCCCGATTCTAGCTGTTGAGTACTAGTGATATCTTTAGCAACAGCATAGAGAAGACCCTGTTCATCCTGTGAAATTCTCCAAGCGAGCCAACGCAAGCTACCATCTTTGTGGTATAATCTATTCCGGTATTCGATTACTTTTCCTTGACCACAATCACGAAGGGCATTGAGAGTAAATGCCCGATCTTCTGGATAAATCCACTCAATCCAAGGTCGCGATCGCAATTCGGAGCAAGTCCAACCTAGAACCTTTTCCCAACCCGGATTAAGTTGTTGAAAATATCCGTTTTGACCAAAGGTGCATAATAGATCAAGTGATAAAGAAAACAAGATCTTTAGGGCGGACTCTGCCTCTGCCATTGTTTCAGTACTTTTTATGTGAGACTGAGTGGTGTTCATTGCTGGGCTCGATCCGTCAGAAATTCTACAGATAAGCTAGGGATACATCTACCCACAGTCTTCCCTCAATAATCAGTATAATCACAAGATCATCAGCAAGAATATTTTAGAAAGCTCAGAAGATTTCTCTGAGTAAAGGAAATTGTAAGGAAATTGTGAGGACATTTTGTGGTAATATTTCTTAGTCTTTTGCCCTGAAGCCCTGCTGAGAGCTTTATACTAAGCCTGATTAGTATGTTCTCTTCGAGCAGTACGGTGGTAAATAACTGTGCTAGATAATTGTGCTAGGTGACTAGGGCTGATAACTTGTCACAACTCGCCCAGCTCCGTAGCGCTGTCGGTAATAATACTGTGTTATCTCATCCCCTTGTTCTGAAAGCTGGTCAATTGCAATCCCATTTCGACCATGATCAATACCCGAACTATGAATGTAATCACCATCACCTAGATACAATCCTACATGGTTAACTTTTTGACCGGTAGCGAAAAAGACCAAATCCCCTGGTTGTAGTTGCTCCATTCTAATGGTTTGGGTGAAAGCTGCTTGCTGATAGGAATCTCTGGGTAACCAAATCCCCGATGCCGCAAACGCTGCTTGCATCAGCCCTGAACAGTCATAGTTGGGACCTACTGTACCCCCCCAAAGGTAGTAGGGATTTTGATCCATTGCTGCTTTAGTAAACCCAATTACCGCTTTTATTCGTGCTTGAATTTGAGCTGGAGACAGAGAAATGGGGCGATAAGGAGTCTTAGCTATCTCCAGTAGAGCCAAATCCGACACAGGCAACCAACCAGAATAGTTATCTTCGCACAGACGTACTTCTAAGGCATTACCGACAGGCGGGACAGACTTGACCCGGAAGTGCCTTCCTGTAGCTGCTTGTGTTGTCAAACGCTTACAGTTGGGCGAATCATAGAGGTTGAGATTAGCACGACAGTAGTATTCTAAATCATTGGCTCGTAATTGCTCAAGCAAAACCATAGTATAGGAAGGCGGAACTTACACTCAGATTATGATCCTTTTCTAGAAGGATGAACAACTAGGAAGATTCAGCAGTGAAATCAACCGTTGCCCGTTGACCAACCTTTCCCTGACTGCCTCATGATCAAGTTACTCTGATCGAGCGCCTCCGTATCTGTTATGGGAGTTACGGTACTCGAAAGGTGCGACTGCCGCCACGGGAATTTAATTCTTAATGGGCAAAGGGAACCTAAGCTGTTCTAGTCAACTTTTGCATGGATGCATGGATGCCTATTGCCTTGCAAATAGGGCTATACAGAGATTTTACTCGAAGACCCAACACTGAAAGCCCCGTCACAAAGCGAGGGTGTATGGTCAGTGAATAGCGACTAAAGTCGCCTAGAAAAAATCTTGCAATTGGTGTTGACTATTATCTAGCGCCATAGTATACTAAAGGTATGAGTACAGGCTGAGAAACCGCAGGCTGAGCCGGGAGAGAGACCCGTAACTTACTGACCTGAAAGCAGTAATGCTCGGAGGGTAGGGAAAGTCCTCCTTAAAAACCCAACCGTCAATTAACCGTTGGCGTGTGAACCTAGCAGAATCACATTTTGAGAAACAAAACGGTACGGCGGGGCACGCCGGAACCAGGTGAAAAGGAAGAAAACGGACTTTTTAAGGCACTTCCCTACAAGTAGCCAAACGCGATCGCGAGAATTGCCCGCTGGGTCTACTGTGAACTGAACTGAATTCTTGGTCTTGACGGGTATTTGGTAATGGTACTGCCTAATTTTTGGCGGCGTCAAAGATTAGGACATGGTGGTTTAAGGCAGCTCGTTGATCTGGGAATCGCCGTTCTTTCAAGACGGCGAGTGTCAAAGGTTTAGATAGCTAAGTCCTGTGTTAGTGATGTTTACGCAGGGCAAAACTAAAAGGCAAAATGAGGTTATTCTGCTCTTTGTATCTGGTAAAGTTGGTCCGATGAGTAGACTATCCTAGGATTGGGTTCAAGTTCTTGAGTAGCTTATCTGATCTCAATGGCTAGCAGCTACAAGTTACTGACCAAGAAATATAGCTTTTAGCTTTTGGCTAACTGCTAAATTTGTTACCCCTAACCAATGACCAAGTAGTTTTTGAGGAGTGAGTGTGAAGAGTAATTTTCCTAAGACCCTTTCGATGCAACTGAGTATGGCAGTATTGACGATGGTCAGTTACCAGCTGTCTGCTACTGCTGAAACACCTACCTATAATTCATCGGTAAAGCAATTTACCCAGACAGCAGCAGCGGTCAGACCTGAGCAATTAGCAGCAGCTTCCACCATCACAGTTGACCCTAATCGATTTAATCCGGAAACTACACAGACTCCTGAAAATATCTTCAGACCAACTACTCTGCCATCAGAGAATCTCAACACTATCACTGACAATCAAGCTAATTCCCGTTTAGGGCAATTGGACAGGATAGGAGCAGCGGTTCGTGCTACTAAGTCGGTAGGGTCTCCTAGTGAATTGGTCAACCGCTCCCAATTCAATGGCTCAGTTGCACCAATTGCTGACTATACAGTTACACAGAAGCAGGTACCATTAGCTAATTTAGAAACTATCCAGTATCCTGCTGATCTCCCCAAACAAGAGCTAGAACCGATCACTGAGCAATCCCAAAAACCTTCTCAACAGTTAAATAATCCTGTGGTAGCTCCACCGAGACCAGGGACTTTAGCTACATCTGTGGCCGCTCTCCAAATACAACTAGATCCAGCTAGCTCTCCCACGTCAGAGCCAACCTCCTATGAAGTAGGCACCCCTGTAGCTCAAAGAAATATTGACCCTACTGGCAAGAGCCTCGGGGTTGGAAACTATATCGGAGTTGGCGGTCATATCGGTTTTACTGATGATGGCACCAATATTGGTCGAGGTGGCTTTATGATTAACGGCAAATACGATTTATCCCCCACCTTATCAGTGCGTCCTAGCATACTAATCAATGATGATGCTACCTTTGTGATCCCAGCCACTTACAACTTTATTTTCCAGGATGAACCGTTTGAGCCGCCTACTTACTCAGCTTTCGCTGGTGCTGGTTTGGCTTTTTCTACAGGTGATGAGGACAATGTCGGTTTAATCGTTACTGGTGGTGTTGATTGGCCATTTGGACCCAATTTTGTTGCCAATGCTGCTTTAACTGGTGGAATTTTTGTTGATGGTGCCACAGATCTCGGAATTTCTTTTGGCATTGGTTATAGCTTCTCTAACTTTGATAGGTAGACAAGGGACAGATCTAAGCAAAGGAGGGATAAGATACAGTGATGATGCATCTCATCCCTCCTTTTTAAAAGGAGCTAGGTAATTTAAAAGGAGCTAGGTAAATTTAATCAAATTTTCCATATCTCTTGGTGCGTGTTCCCTAGCGCTTTTTCAACGCTTGGGGTCGCACCGCTTTGAAAAAGCTCGAACTAGCACTGCTTTTCCAAGCAAGGAAAGTTCTATTTTTGCCAAAAGTAGATTTTGCGAGTTAGTTGATGATACTCAGATGATACTCAACGGAGAGGGAGGGATTCGAACCCTCGGATAGGCCTGAACCTATCAACAGATTAGCAATCTGCCGCTTTCGACCACTCAGCCACCTCTCCAAGGTGGTGTCTATCCATTATAGCACATTTTTGAGGTTGTCAACTGCTACTAATTTAAATTTTATGATTAGAAACTATGAGCGTTCGCTAGCCAACGCCCTTCGGGCTAATCGCTTACACCACTGCAATATGAGCGTTCGCTAGCCAACGCCCTTCGGGCTAATCGCTTACACCACTGCAATAGGAAAATGCAATAGGAAAATTTATGATGACTCTCGGACTCTCCCAATATCTCAGAGATCCACTATTTTTAAGTGAGGGAGATTCAGCCAGCTATAAAGACCTGTATGAAATCCCAGAAGCATCTCAAGAAGCTAGTAATACCATATAGTGCCCGACTTAAGTTATCATTGATATAAATAAATTGTTTAAATTTATTTACTTCCATCCACTGATGTGTTAGGCACACCTGAGAGGTTAAAATTTGTTAAGTGAGTGTGTAAAAGCTCGACGCTGAGGGTTTAGCCGGATAGAGGTCAGACTCCCCATACCTGAAAACCTTCTGTAAGCTCCAACATCAAAAAAGCCTATGAATACGAAAAATACACAGCACATTGCTCTGATCTCCGTTCACGGAGATCCAGCGATAGAAATCGGTAAGGAAGAAGCTGGAGGACAGAATGTGTATGTGCGCCAAGTGGGTGAAGCTCTTGCTAAGCAGGGGTGGCAGGTCGATATGTTTACTCGCCTCTCCAGTTCCAACCAAGCCACAATTGTTGAACATACTCCAGGTTGTCGTACTATTCGCCTAACTGCTGGTCCAAAAGCATTTGTGCCACGACAGGAGATTTTTGAATACTGCGGTGAGTTTTTAACCGAATTGCTTAAGTTTCAGGAGCAATCAGGCATTCACTACTCAATAGTACATACAAACTACTGGCTTTCGGCTTGGGTCGGTATGGAGTGGAAGAAGCGTCAATCCCTTCTTGATGCAATAGCGAGTGGGGGAAACCAACGGCAGTCGCTCATGGGGGGAACCCCCAAGACCGCGCTGCCTCCCCAAGA
>NZ_CEYLVT010000139.1:0-19585 GCF_982860115.1 Moorena sp. | reverse complement strand
TAGTGCGTCTGAGTTAACTCAGGCGCATTTTTGATCAGGGTTGGTCTGCCCAGGACTTTTGTTAAGAAATATTACAAAAGTTTGCACTTTTGTAGAAAAACGAAACATTTAAGTTGATTAACTATTAGAGGCTGAAAAACACAGCAGTTTTTAGATACAGCCTCAGACACAACCTCAGATACAACCGAGGTTTGGGTTACCTCAAAGCTAACGATTGATTAATTACGGAGCAAAGATCAATGAATTTTTTCAAAATTATCACGGGAACAGAAGGCAATGATAACCTGTCAGGCACTGGCGCAAACGATCTGATTGATGGTTTGGCTGGTGATGACATGATCTTTGGTCGTGAGGGAATAAATTTCCTTGTCGGAGGTGATGGTAATGACCGGATCGAGGGGGGTTCACAGCCAGATGGGATTATCGGTGGTACCGGTAACGATACCATCTTCGGCAGTGAAGGTAATAATGTAATATTTGGTGATTCTGGTGATGACTTGATTTTTTCTGGCTCTGGAGATGATTACATTAATAGTGGCAGTGGTAACGACACCCTTTTCCTAGGGGGTGGTGATGATCGAATTGTCCTCGAAATTGGCAATGGCTTTGATACTATCAACAACTTCCAGCTTGGTATGACTACCTTTGATGTTGCAAAATCTAGTCACATTGTCATCGAAGATGGTGCTAATGGTGCTAAAATCTTTGGCGGCGGAGACCTCTTGGCTGTGGTGCGTTTCACTCAAGCTAGCACTCTCAACGAGAATTTCGATCAGGTGTTTGTCTAGGGTTTTTCTGCAAGCCTGCAGTGGAGCAAAGCTTGCCGGAGCATAAAATCATTTTTTTGCATAATTATTGTTAGATGAGGATAGGAAGATCACAGAATTACAACTTCGGTGATCTTCCCCCTTTTTCCCTTGTTGCGATTCTCACCAATGAATGATAAGATGTCAGGATAATTAGTTATAGCAATTATACGACTTGTGAGGTACACAATGTCTGGATTTTAGGGAACAGGGAACAGGGAACAGGGAACAGGGAAGACATAAGAAGGAATAGGGATGCCCTGCATTAAAACAGGGAATCAACGTCAAAGAAGACTGTACCTCATGAGTCCTATAAACGCTATCTAAAAAACCTTCTCCGATTAAACATTACTCCTTTTATTCACAATAGCTGCCTTCCTTTGTGCAGGTGTGGGAAGCACAATCCCATACTAGATATAGCATTTTAAAATGAATGGAAAAAAATATGACAGTTCTTTCCATTCCCAAAAATTCCTATATACTTTCTTGTCTCTTGCCTCTTGCCTCTTGCCTTTTGCCTTTCTCAAGGAGGACTATGTTCACAACTGAAATAAAAATGCTATATCAACGCCACAACCGCTTAATTTCTTGCCAAATTTGTGCTTGTCCTAATTGATTAGTCGGATGAGTTAACACTCCCTGACTGGGACTAAATAAAAATGCCAGCATAAATAAACCAAAAGCTACTAAAACAATTGCTGGTCCAGAAGGCAGATTAAAAAAATAACTCAGGTACATACCAGTAATACTAGCTACTACCCCAAGGGCTGAACCCAAAATCATCATCTGGTGCAACCGATGGACTAATAAGTAAGCTGTTGCTCCTGGTGTGATTAACATGGCTAGCACCAAGATCACTCCAACTCCTTTGAGGCTAGCGACAATGGTCAAGGCAATCAAAATCATCAGACCAAAGTTCAGCAAGTTGGTTGGTAAACCTGCTGCTTTTGCCCCTAAGGGATCAAAAGTATAATACATTAATTCTTTGTACAGCAGGAGAATGATTGATAGTACAATGGCGGTGATAATGGCTGTATTGATTACTTCTTCATTGGTGACACTCAGAATATTGCCGAATAGGAAGTGATTGAGGTCAATTTTGTTATCTTTCTGCATCACCGTAATTAAGGTGATACCTAGGGCAAAGAAAGCGGAAAACACAATCCCCATGGCGGCATCTTCTTTAATTTGCGATCGCGTCCGGATCCAAGTAATCACAACAGTGCTAACTACCCCAGCAATAAAGGCTCCCACAAAAATGTCAGCACCGATCATAAATGCGATCGCTAATCCTGGTAGTACAGAATGACTGATAGCATCTCCGAGTAAGGCAAGTCGCTGTACCATTAGGTAGCTACCAACTGCGGCACAAACGATGCCCACTAACACCGCAGTAATTAGCGATCGCTGCATAAACCCATAGTGCAACGGCTCAATTAAAACCTCTAACATATAACATTTTAAGGTGAGATGTCAACATAAGATTGATGGTAAAAGGGAACAGCGGATCTGGGAACAGGGAACAGTAGAAAAGAGCGATGGGAAGATTTTTTTGTGCTATCAGAAATCAGCTTTTGTATGCAAGCCTTTTGTATGCAAGCCTTTTGCCTTCTTTCACTTGACAGCAACTGGATCTAACCAAAAAACCACTTGACCACCATAAGCCTGTTGCATATTAGCTGCACTCAATACCTCTTGCCTAGATCCACTAGCAATTAACTCCCGATTCAACAAAATCAAATCATCAAAATTACTGATCGCTTCTCCCAAATCATGATGAACGACTAGGACAATTTTTCCGGCATCGGCGAGTTGATGGAGGATAGTAAAAATTACAGCTTCAGTTTTTTTGTCAATACCAGCCATGGGTTCATCAAAACAGAATATATCTGCTTGTTCAGCTAATGCTTTAGCGAGAAAAACCCGCTGCTGCTGTCCTCCCGATAGCTGTCCAATCGGACGATTGCGGTAATCACTCATGCCAACTTGTTCGATGGCATCCGCTGCGATCCGTCGGGATACCGTGGAAAAGCGACGAAACCATCCTGTTTTCCGGACTCTACCCATTAGCACAACATCCCAGACCGTGGCGGGATAAGTCCAGTCAATTTGCGTCCGCTGTGGCATATAAGCCACCTTTTCTAACTGTTCTATCAAGGGTTTTCCGTGATACATAGCTTTGCCCGTCGCAGTGGGAACTAACCCCAGCATGGCTTTGATCAAAGTACTTTTCCCAGCACCATTCGGACCAATAATTCCAGTTAATCGTCCTGGTTTGATCTCACAGTTGATATCCCTGAGTGCTTCTACTAGGCGGTAGTGTACACCCAGTTGCCTTAGGGTAATGGTTCCTGTCTGGGACAAATTGCTATATCCAGCTTGGTGTTTCCTCTTAGGAGAAGCAAGGTGATGAACCGAGGCAGCATCTGGCATAGAGGGTTCCGGAAGCAAAAAATGAAACAAATATGAAAATAGTTTATCATGAAAAATGAAAAGAATATGATAAGACTTATGCTGTAAACCCAGTTTCTTAGCGAAGTTACAGGGATTTCAGCCTTTGATTAATAGCGATGCAGAGGTGCGACCCGTGGCAAATTTAATTACGGGTCAAGCGCACCTAACCTGTTTTGCTGCGTAAGTCCTGATCAAAAGATAACGATTAAGCCGATGAGAGTAATTACTCAGTCTCACAGTAGAAAGCGCCAATGGTGGCTGACAGTAGTAATCATTTTAGGAGTCTGGATCAGTGGGTGTGATACCACCGGAACAAACCAGAGTGGTATTGATGGCGATGATAAGCCCAATGTAGTGACCACTAGCACTATCATTACCGACTGGACGAAACAAGTAGGAGGAGATGAAATTGAACTGACGGGTATCCTAAAACCGGGAGCAGATCCCCATGTTTATGAGCCAGTCCCAGCAGATACTATTGCGTTGGAACAAGCTAATCTGATTTTATACAATGGCTACAATCTGGAACCAGCACTGATTAAGCTGATTAAGTCGGCTGGGGTTAACATCAAGAGCTTTGCGGTTGGGGAAGTGGTGTCACCCTTGGATTTTGAATACGAAGGCAAGAAGGAACCGGATCCTCATGTTTGGGGGGATGCTAAAAATGCGATCGCAATGATCAATGCCATTCGGGATCAGTTGATTGAACTCTCACCAGAGGACAAGGAAGAATTTACCAAGAATGCAGCACAGCTAACTGCTGAATTAAAAAAGCTTGATGCTTGGATTATCCAGCAGATTCAAACTATTCCTAAGAAGCACCGCTACCTAGTCACAACTCATGATGCTTTTCAATATTATGCTAATGCCTATAGCATACCAGTGGCTGGAACCTTAATTGGCATCAGTACTGAGGAACAACCCAGTGCTCAGACTGTCAAGGGTTTGGCAGACGCTATCAAAAAAATTGGGGTTCCGGCGATTTTTGCGGAAACCACAATCAACCCAGCTTTGATCAACACTGTGGCTCAGGAAGCTGGGGTGAAATTAGCCCCACAAGAATTATACTCTGATTCCTTGGGTGTACCAGGTAGTGAAGCTGATACTTACATCAAAATGTTAATCACTAATACTCACACAGTTGTTGAAGGCTTAGGAGGGAACTATCAAACGTTTAATCCAGTTGAGTAATGTAGTTTACTAATACAGTTGACTACTTGCCAGAAACTTGTTTAAGTTTTTAATAATTTAAGCAATCAAGGAACTTTGCTCCACATCTATCATCCGAAAATAAAGTACCTGTTCATTAATTTCCAGATTATTGAGCATTTTCACAGTAGCCAGTAACCCTTCACTAATCAGTTCGCTCTTGACTTCACCGTATTCCGTCTGCAAGATAATATTTTTTTCCCGGTCGTCATGGGAGACATTATTAGGATCTTTCCAGGTTCCTTCTCCTCCTATTTGGGTTACCGCTACCATGAAGTCTATAACGTGGAATTTATGCTCTGGTACGATCAAGGTCAACAGTTCCCGTTCTACTCGAACAAATCGAACATTAGTATTTTCATCCCCAAAGAGCAGTGCGTAAAACACATCTTTAGCTTCAAGCAAAAGTTCATTACCCTTACTACTCCTTTCGGCATTAGTAATTAGAGCTGTCCCTTTTTGAGGGGGATTGTTTAGGTATCCTTCTGCTTCGAGTTGCTCCCGATCTAGTCTCTTATACCTCTTGATAATTTGGGCTAGTTTGTGCTCATCAAGCTCTATCTTAGAGATGCGTTCAAGTCTAGCCCGGTGTTTTCTTTCTTTATCTTCTAAGGCTAGAGCTAGCTTCTGGGTAGTTGGCGGTTGTATCCCACATACCAATTGGTTGTCTCGGCTCAAGATTAATGAGATGATCTGCTCTACTAACCACTCTTTGTCCTGGCTCATAAGCATTTTTCGCAACCGCTGACTGAATTCGTCAGATAACTCTGTCTTGATTTGGTCGATTAATTTTTTAAGGGTTGTCACGGCCACTCTCCTTCTCTGCTGTAGTCACCCATTTAACTGGCCTATACCAAGTGGCGGTCAAAGTGGTAATTTACTGATAGGATTACCGTTGGTGTTGAGTAGTATTTGACTAGTATTTGACTATTAATAGTTAACGTTTACCCCTCAACGGTCAACCTTAAACATAGTTACCCCAAGGAATGCAACATGGTATTACTTAATATTTTGGCTTGAAAAATTAGAAATTGGGAATTGGGTAGACAAGATTAAATAGAAGAAATGTGCGATAAGTTACAAAACTAGAAATAACTAAGCTCTTAAACCGGTAACTTGTACATTCAAGTAGATGGAGCAGATGGAGTAACGGATGAATTAGGGGATGTAACGGATGAGACGATGTAGGTAATTTCAAAACCCTTAAACTGTCTGCTCACTACCAGTAGCTACCTGCTCTCTAGATGCCAGCAAAGGTAGACGAAGAGATACATACAATGCTCAGATCTATGGATTAATTAGGTCTTGGAACCGTTGATCGTCTTTAATCATGTCAAAATCCGCATCAATATTAATGATAGACTTAAGTCTATCATTCAAACTCATCGCTTGTTTTAGACTAGCAATTGCTGAGTCAATCTCACCGTTTAAGGCATAATAACAAGCTTCGTTGTAGTAAAGATTAGATGAATTTGATTTTACCTGCCGTACTCTTTCCAAACTTTTCCAGGCTTCTTGATAGCGACCAAGTTTGATCAAAGCATAGGCTCTATGGTTCCAAGCATGATGAAAATCTGGGTTGAGCTGAATAACCTGATCATAGGAAATAAGTGCTTGTTCATACTGTTCCATGTATCTGAGAGTATAACCTTGTCCAAACCAACTCCTAAAGTTGTTCGGATTAATTTTAATCGCCTCAGCATGGGCAGCGAGGGATTCTTCATATCGCTTTAATCGCTGCAGGGCTTGGCCTTTTCCTGACCAAGCCACATCGGAATCTGGCTGGAGCTGAAGCGCTTTTTCATAGGATGCGATCGCATCTTGATAGCGATTTTCAATCCACAGAGCGTGGCCTTGATTGATATAGTCATCAACCGTTAAGTAGAGCTGGGGATTAGCAGACTTTAACGACTCCAGCTGTTTAGTTAGCTCTTCCAGTTTTTGTTGGACTTCTGGAGCAACAAATTCTTCTTGGATAATGGACGGAGTAATTCGAGAAATTTCGTGAAAAATCTGCTCTTTCTCATGTTGAGCATCCACAACTAGATGCTGGAGTTGAGAAACTAAATCAGATTTAAGGGTTTCCAGCTCCTGCTTAAAAGCTTCAACTTGTCGTTTTAATTCCGTAGTGACTTCAGCATCAATTTGCTCTTTTATTTTTTGTTCAGCTTCTTCTTGGAATTGCTTTTGCGTCTCAGACACTAATTGGTTGATGATGCTACGACGTAGCAAGAGCACTGCCAGACTAGTAACAATAGGGATGGCGATTAATACTGTAATTAAAAGGTTGAGTAGGTTAATCGTCCAGTCAAAGGTTCGATGAACTTCCGATTGGATCTGATTGCGAATTGTGTAACTTTTCTCTAGATGATCGTTAATTAACCTTTCCACTTCCTCGCGTTGTTGGTTCGACAGTAGTGGAGTCGGTGGTGTAGCCTTAGGAAATGATGAATTAGGTTGAGCAATTGCCCCCTCAACTGATAGCAGTAAAGTAGCCAAAGTAATAGCAAGGTTAGGCTTTATTTTCATAACAACTGATATCAAGTATTGCCAATCCGAATCAACTGTGTTTTCATAATTGAGCGACAAGTAATTACATTTTATATACGAGCGCGAACATTTCGGATGCTAGCCAGTACAATTTGGATCTTATTGATGGGCTTTTTTGGGGGTCAACTTGCCCGTCGGTTGGGAGCACCTCCTTTGATTGGCATGATTGTGGTGGGTATCCTGATCGGACCAGAAGTGGGGGATGCGATCGCACCACAAGTCCTAGTTATTGCTGATGACCTACGCACCTTCGCGGTTATGGTGATCTTAATGCGGGCAGGACTAGGATTGGATATTGAGAAACTCATGGAGCAAGGAACTGTTGCGGTAAGGTTAGGCTTTTTGCCCGCCATCACCGAAGCGATCGCAGTAGCTGTTGCTGCCATGATACTGTTTAATTTCGATTTTCCCACTGGATTACTCCTAGGCTGTGTAGTGGGAGCAGAATCCCCCGCCGTGATTGTGCCAGGAATGCTGCGACTCAAAAGTTTAGGCTGGGGTGTAGCTAAAGGGATACCAGATGTGATTCTGACTGGTAGTGCCTTATCCGATGTTCTAGTATTGCTACTCTTCAGTTTGATGGTGAATTTCTTGGCACAGGGAACGATCAACAGTAATGCTCTCCAATTCCTGCCCCTGCAAGTTCTAATCCAGGTCGCCCTTGGTGTCTTAATTGGATATATCGCTGCTCAGTTAATTATTTTCCTATTAACCAAACAAAATTGGACCGAAACTATCGTCCAAGATACCTTAATTACCGCAGCACTTGCCTTATTGTTGGTAGTGTTAGCTAAAACTATGCCATACTTTTCTGGCTATTTAGCTACCATGGCAATGGGATTTTTCCTAATAGGATTAGACCCTCCCTTAGCACGACGCTTGCGAGTGGAATTTAACCATCTGTGGGTAGTAGCAGAAATTATTTTATTTGTCTTGATGGGAGCCAGTATTCAACTGCGGGTATTAGAAACAACCCTGTTACCTGGCATTGTAATCCTCGCAATTGGGTTATTTATCGGTCGGATGGTCGGGTGGTATCTCTCCACATTGGGAAGTAATTGGACTTGGCGAGAGAAACTGTTTTTGTTGCCCGGAAACTCCGCAAAAGCCACAGTACAAGCAGCCATTGGGGGTATTCCCTTGAGTCAAGGGCTAGAAGGAGGTCAGACAATTTTAGCGATCGCAGCCCTCTCGATTTTGATTACCGCACCCCTAGGGGCTTGGGCAATTCCCACCTTTGCCCCTAAACTCCTATCCCAAGACCCTGTAGACCCCACCAAAGTAACCGTTGCCTCTCATACTCTCCTACTAGCTGCTGTCGATACCTCTAGTTTAGCCACCCACGTATTAACTAAAGTAGCAGATTTAGCAAGACGAAGTAATGGGGAAGTTATTGTTTTACATGTGATCACCACATCAAATCAGTCAGAAGTGAAGCAGTTACAGAACCAAACCAAACGCTTGCTCTTGGATATTCGGCATCAGTTTATTACCTTAACCGGTTCGATTCCCGAAGAAATTGTTCGCATAGCCCAAGAGCATCAAGTAACAGATATAGTGATGGGAAAACGGGGACATCAACCCTGGCAGCAAGTGCTGGTCGGGTCCGTATCTCAGGCAGTGTTAGAAACCAGTCCAATTCCAGTAATTTTGGTTGAAGAAGTAGAACGAACCTCTGAAGCTTCCCACCACTAAAGCCATCCCTCTTAAAATAAACCCCAAACCGTTATAATGTCAGTGGTAATACGCAAGTAAAGAGGAAAATACATCACAATCATAATTCTTAAAATTATGGCTTTGCCATCTGTATCATTTTTTGATACTTTAAAAAAAAAACAGCGACTAAGTCGTTGATTTGATTTGTTGATTTGATTTATTGTTACCCTCGATTGGGCAGTATTAATCCATGTTAGAGAAATTTGAGATTTTAGGATACCTGAACGAAGATCAGTTAAAAGAGGTAGAGAGGATTGGAGAAATTAAAAAATACTCTCAGGAAGAGTTGATTGTCAAAGAAGGAGACTATAGTAGTGAAATTTACTTTATTCTCTCAGGAGCCGTTGATTTATTGAAAGTTGAAACCCGTACTAATACAAATATTAAATTTGGAGAAATCCTAGCCGGGGAAACTTTCGGAGAAATGTCATTCTTCGATGAAGGACCTAGAACTTGCTCTGTAATAGCACAACCGAATACTGAACTTTATATCTTATCTAGAACCCAACTGCTCGAGAATGTCGATGACGCTCAAGAAATCATCAAGATTATAGATGAAGCAATAACTTATGACGTCAGTAAGCGTCTACGATATTGGACTACTCAATATATAGCTAATCTCCAAGAACAAATCGACCAGCTAAAGGAACGCAATAATTTTGGTTTGCTTTTCGTCATCCTATTAATGATGTCGCTGATTGCAATACTTCTTAATTCATGTTTGGATGATTTTTTCCCAAATTTCATGAATCTTTATTCAGTGGCATTTATTTGGATTCAGATGGTAGTAATCATTATTCCTACTTTATTTTTATTTAAAAAATTTAAAATGTCTTTAGATGACGTAGGAGTGACAAAAATAAATCTCAAAAAATCTGTTTTAGATGGGTTGATATTCACTGGCATAGCCCTGATATTAGTAGGTTTAATAACGTTGGGAATAGATCGAACTACCAGCGACAACCAATTAACCTTAAAATTATTAAAATTTCCCATATCTTTACTAGCCCTGACACCATTGACTTATTTTATACACTCTTATCTGCAACAGTTTGTACGAGGTCTTGTACAAACATCTTTGCAACGATTTCTCCAAGATAAAAAAGGTTACTTTTCTGTTTTTGTTGCCGCCATTATATTTGGAATTTTTCACGTTAGTATGGGAACTCAAGCGATATTAATTACATTGGTTGCCGGTGAAATATTTGGTCTTATTTATATAAGGACTTACAATTTGTTTGGGGTATCATTATTCCATTTTATGCTTGGCTATCTATTTATGTATATGAGTTTAGTTTGACAGAAAATTAAACTAGATTAAAGTCTTATTGAAACAGGGTGCTTGTTTCACAAATCAAATCGAAACGCTATCAGGTGTTAGGCTTTAACGACTAAAACCTAACACCTAAAACCTAACACCTAAAACCTAACATCTTGCCCTAACCCTAAAAACTAAATTGACAGGGTATTAGTACCGCTCCCAATAAGGCTGAAAACCTCGCCGTTTCAGAATATCCACCTCCAGCCGCAGGATGCGATTATCGAGCTTAGGATTAGCTGTCCCTGTAGACTCTTTCTCTTCCGAGTTGAGTCCTTCAAACCGTTGGAGGGCTGTAAAGGGAAAATCTTGGGCTACACTTAATTCAGCCAAGTTTTGGCGAGCCGATAAATTCTTGGGCTCCAGTTCTAGTATCTGTTTATAAAACCCCATTGCCTTAGCATAGTGCTGTTGAGTAAAGTTAATCCCTGCCAACGCTAGTAAGGCACCAATTTGATCAGGCTCCCGTTCCAAAATTTCTTCGTAAGCGTTGCTAGCTAATCGCAAATCCCTCAATCCCATAGCCAATTCTCCCTGCACAAAGTAGGCATCAATATTATCAGGATTACCCGCAATCCACTCAGCTATTTCAGCTTTAGCTAACTTAGGGTCTCGCTTTGCTAAAACCTGTAGTCGTCGCAATTGTACAGGAGCATTATCTGGTGAGACTTCTAGTAGAGTAATGTACAGGGTTTCTCGTGCTGGGTCAGCAGGCAAAGCACCCACCAAACTCAACAATTCCGGCGGTGGATCAATAGAAGGCTGAGTCTGTAGCCATTGATTGAGTACCCCTTCCGCTTGCTCTTGGTCAATACGTTTAGTCTGATATGCCACACTAGTACGCCCCAGCTGGGCTAATAAATCATTGCGATCGCGAGATAGCAGCTGGTCATAGATAACCAGAGCTTTCTGTGGATCACCTTGGGCAATGTGGATTCCCGCTAACCCCCGCAAAGCACCATTGAACAAATTATTATTTGGGTTACTCCGAATAATTCTCTGATACCGCTGGATACTGGCATCGAGATTTCCCTGGCGACGGTCAATCTCTGCTAGCAATAATTCCGTACTCTGGTCGGAACTACCAGTAGAGGTTGCCCTGTAACTATCAATCGCACTTATTGCCTGGGCTAGTTGATTCTGCTTTATCAAAATCTGAGCAACACGGAAATTCAAAAACGGTACATCTATCCCTGTAGCCAACAAATCTTGGTAAACACTAAGCAGTTCTGGGTCAGGAGGGTCTAGACGCAACAAAGCTTGGGCTAAATCTCGTTGCTGAGCTGCTTCACTCGGTAGGGTTTGGGTTATCTCAAGCAGCCGCTGTCGCCGTTGAGTTCGGGATAACTGACCCAATTTACCTTCTAAAATAATCTGCTTCACCAACAAGCTTTGGTTATTCGACTTCACCAAAAAACTTTGGTTATTCGACTGCTCCTCGGTCAACTGCTGATAAAGCTGTAGAGCTGATGCCCACTGGCTTGGTAGCTCACTCATCACATCAGCCACTTCCCTGACTAAAGCAGAAGATGGCTTTGATGTTGAGGCCAGTACCTCACGGTAGAGAGTAACCGCGTCTTCGGTTAGGTCAGAGCGACCCTCACGACGACCAATTTCTGAAAGGGCTCGGGCTAAGGGTAAAGCTGCTTCATCTCTCCCTCGCAACGGTTCTAGGACAGACAAAGCTTCTGTCAGTTGCCCAGAGGCTTGATAAGCTTGAGCTAAATCAGCCCGTAGATAGGTATCATTGCCATAGGATTGGGAAAATTGATTGAGTTGAGCTTCCAATACCTGTACCGCCTGAAGAGGATTCCCAGTTTCTCGTAGAGCCAGAGCATAGGCTCCCGCTGCATTTCCCGGAATTGGCTTACCGCTAGCTTGGTAACGATCAAATAGCTGCAGCCCTTGCTGATAGTCACCACTATAGGTATAAATTTGAGCAGCACCAAGCATGATTTCTGGTGTAGGATTGCTCTCCAGCACAATTTTATAATCATCTAGGGCTTCCGGAAAACGACCTTGGTAGCCAAGCAGTAAAGCCCGCTGAGCACGAGCACTAGTATCATTAGGAGTTAGGTTTAATAAAGTAGTTAGGGCTTCAATCCCATCCGCCTGCCATTCAGGACGATAACCTCCCAATTCTCCTACCGCTTCCAGAGCCTCTTTATTGTTTGGGTCGATAGCTAGGACTTGTTGATAAGCAGCCCAAGCATCTGCATCTCGCCCTGCTCGCTGATACGCTATTGCTAGACCTAACCTCCCTTCCTTCGATTGGGGAGAGCCTTTTAGAGCTTGTTCAAAGGTTGCGATCGCATTATCCACCCATCCTTTCTTTAACAGAGAGTAACCTCGGCGTACTGCAGAAGTAACTTGTGCTTGGAGCGCTGGTACCACCGATTCAACTGGGCTGAAGATTAATACTCCTGCTAACCCAAAAACCATCAAAAAGACCCACCAACGCTGCCAGTGGAAATTTTTTTTGCCAAGAGAATTGTTATTCATTGGTCAAAAGGATGAAGTATGAACTATCAAGGATTAACTATCAAGGATGAAGGATAAACTATCAAAGATAAAGTATCAAGGATTAACTATCAAGGATGAATCAGTGTCTATGTTCTATCTATGTCAGCAATTCTATTAGCGAGTAGCTTGAAAAACCTATTACTCATTACTCACACACTCACACACTAAACACTCAATCCCACAGATTACTAACATCAAAATCAGCCCTGACTCGAACACCAAGAATTGTATCTGAAAACTCATCTCGTCCTTGCAAAGTCACACCTGCACGCACATTAGGTGAAACACGCACGTCATAGAACAATTCCCAAACATCTGGTACTTTATTACCTTCGTCCCGGCGCAAGTCATCATTAGACAATTGCCGACCATAGCCAAGCCCTAGTCGGTCATCATCCATAAACAAATCTAAGAGGTTCAGACCCACACTGTAGGTATCCCCGCTTTCATCTAAATCAAGATTTTCGTACCAACCATACCGCCCAAAAAGTCCCATCTTGAGGGCAGGAATATATAGTTCTCCATTAATCCCGTAAGCTTCTTCGCGGTCAGAGGACTTCGGACCAAACTCGTTATCCCCTCGGTTCAAAGAAAAAATTTCCTGGAATCCATCTTTCTGAGCATCCCGAGCCGATAGGTAAGTCCCCCGAATGATTGCTGTACCTACCCGGAAAGCTAGCTCTGAAGAAAACCCATCAAAGGCAAAATCATCCAGGTCTCGGTCTGAAGAAAAGCCCGCAGCTCTTACTTCCAGGTTGTCGGTTAAATTCCAGTTGAGCAGCACCCCCGGACGGGACGCTATACCTGCTGCTGCCAGAGCAGGATTCGTCTGAAACACCGGGTTAAAGAAATGGGTCGTACTATCTTTAGCAAAGCTATTGCGGTCAAAATAAGATGTCAAATCCATTAGACCAACCACAAAGCGCAGATTAGAATAGCTAGGCACAGAAGTCGTAAAGTAAAGTTCATTAAGACTTAATCCCGTTTCCTCGGTGTCGGAAAAGCCATCCCCAGTGGTGAGGTCAACTGTGGCACCAAACAAAGCATGGGGAGAAATAGGATAAGTTCCTTGCAGCCGTAGTCTCGCTGATGTGTCTACCTGATTGAGAAAGGCACCTTGTACGTTTAGGGTCGGAGCTAACGGGTTATCATCCTTAGGCTCAATCTCTGGAATTAATGGACGCTCTGGTGCTTCCTCAAAGTTGGTTTGTGCCAGCTTCTTAGGCTCAATCGATACCCAATCATCTTCACTGGGCTGGAAGCTCTTAGGGTCATATTGCTTGGATAAACCTACAGTCCTATCAAAGTCCCTCAGGCAGCTTTCGTTTGTGTAGGCACAACCAAATTCTTGTCCGCTACTAACCGAGTAGTATTGGCTCTTCGGGTTTGCTTGAAACCTAGCCCTCATCCTCGTGCATGAATCCTTAACAGCCCAGTCCTCCTGAGCCTTTTCACGCAAATTCGTAGAGTTGAACCTGTCCAGCCGGTCTTGGTCTGTGTTGCTCCAGACATTATTCTGTGATGGTTTCGAGGTTTCGCTCTTAGGGCTAAGAGGTTTTTCCGAAACAATTTGATCCGGAAGACTAGCACATAGCCCCGAAAAATGAGCATGGGCTGGTTCTGTTTTAAGACTAGCAACACCTAACAAGAGTGATAGGGTGATCGGGGCGAGAAAACCCCATTTGGCTAAGGCGGAAGTCGAAGAAATGGATAATAAGTAACTTAGCCCAACCGAACGCTTTGAGGCGCTCATGCTTGGTTGATTATTAGTATCAATAGCAATAGGGATTTGATTTATGTCTCTCATGAGCACCACAATCAATGAAATATAACTGTGCTTAGTTAACATTTATGGCCAATAAATGTTTTAACAGCCGATAAAAGCTGCTCTATTTTTTTTTTATTGGGGCTAATTATGTCATATAATTCCGCTTAATTACTTTGTTCAAAGTCTTAGGTTTAATCCGATCTCATAAGGTTGTTAAATTTATCAATGTTATTGAACCCCAATACTACTGGACTTAATGTCAATCTCAAATTCATACAACCAAAAAAAAAATAAATAATTACCTATTAGGGGATAGTTCCAGCAAAATCATTCATCCTATAAATACTATAAATAGTTTAAATAACTGGGTCAAATCATAACATAAAAAAACTAAATGAATAAAAATTAACCATAGGAACCATTAATCATCATAAATAAATTTGAGCCAAATAAATTTTAACCTGTTAAAATTTTATTTAATCACAATTTTATGCAACTATCGGCTATGCACAAAACCTTTATTTTTATTTTGGTAAAAAAAATAGTCAAACAAAATATGACCCATTTTTTCAAAGGGTTATTTAGCATCTTTATACTCTTACTATTAAGTACTGGATGCACCCAGCTTTCATTACCAGGACGGGAATTAACTAATCGATTACTCGGTCAATCTTCCGAAGCAATTTTTCAGCTTAGGGTAACCAAATCAGACCGTCCAGGGATCTACACCGTAGCAGGAACCACGAATCTTCCCGAGGAAAATCCCATCACGGTAGCAGCGATTCGCTATTTGCACCCTAATCAACAGCTCTCTTTCAACAGAGACGCAAATTTTGTCTATTCAATTTTGGCTTATGAAAATGTCGATGTAAAGAAGGGAAGATGGGAGACCGACTTGAAGCTCTGGCAAATTGCACCAGACGGTAAGTTTCAAGAAGTCTGGCAAATGGATCAGTCCAAGCTTGGGTTATCTCTAACACCAGCAGAGGAAGTAACCTTCCTAGCTACCCTCGACCCCAAAGAGTCCATCTGGGAACTAGAAGAGGAGTTAAAGAAAAAGCGGATAACCCTAGCAAGCAGCCTGATCAACAATACATCCGATGGTCAACGGTATGTCCAAGCACGTCAAGTTCTGTCCGTTGCCTTACCCACCGGTCAGACCAAACCACCTGAACCTAGAGCTGAGGATATTAATGATGGCTGGGGCAAGCGGTATCTGCTGCTACCAGAACCACCGATTATTTATAAACTTGACAAGCCTAATCAACGTCGAATCGATGCTCCCCTTTCAACTCCTGAGTTTTTACAATGATCTCTGGTTTAAGGAGTGATGGAGTGATGGAGTGATGGAGTGATGGAGTGATCACTCCATCCCTCAGTTCTTGTGCTTGGACAAAAAATATTAGGGAATTTTCCTCACCTGTTGATCCCCTAACCTGTTCATCCCCTCACCCCTGTAAACTACTGATACTAATATCGGCCATCACAACACACTGGCAAGCTAGACGTGCATGAGGATTGTCTGGAGCTAACACATCAAGTAAATCCTGCTCATCAGCTGTGATAGGTGACAGGTTTTCAATGCCCCTAACTACCTCGATTAGACAGGTTCCACAGGATGCTTCCCGACAACCAAAAAGAAGGGAAATGGGATGCTCATCGCAGATCTCAGCTAGGTTTTGGTTAGGTTCGACCTCAAGGGTTTTTTGATCGTCTTCAACGTGAATACTCACCATAGCAACAATTTGGGGATCTCATTAATAACATTACTGGAGCAGGAGGTGACACAAGTTTGACCTAACGCTTAACGGATCTCGAGAACTGCTTAAACTCTCGAATGTTATTTGCAACAGCTTTTTCAACTGAACCGGATGACGCCATCAGACGCATCTCGCGATTAACAGGTGACAGATAGTCTAGACCTTCGAGAAACTTGCGGATATCCGATAGAAGACGCTGATAATATTTAGCTGTCACATGTAAGCCTTCATTTTCCTGACAGAAACACTTCTCCATCATCAGTAATGCTTCTTGGTTCGACATGCCAAATAGAGGTGTTTGCAAGAGCTTATACACCATAGGCATAAAATTTCCAGCACAGGTAGCAGGGAGGGTAGTAGATAGCCCATTAAATACATTGCTTTGTAACCTGTAGATAACTTGGTTAGCAAGGTACTTCTCCCAGAGGTTTGGCTGAGGGAAATCCTTATAGATTTCGTGGGATATTAACTGAGACGTTGCAGTATGGAAACTTTCGTCCAGTAGATGATAACGAGAAACTGCTGTTGGAGTGGGAATAAACTCACCCTTTTTCTCTAATCTCTTATATACCTGGGAAAGCGTAGATTCCCGACTTTTGAGATTTAAATTCCCGATGCCACGGGCAACATAGTACTGGCTCGCTAGAAAAGGAGAATTACTGAGACTAATGTTGTACACATGGCTTCCAAAACCAGAGCCTGCACGTCCACCCATCCCTTTGAAGGCGGCTAATGTTTTATCCATTTCCTGAGGTTTGGTTGACCTAGGACAGTGAAAAAGTGTTTCGCCCATTAGGGCTAACTCTGTCTTAATACCAATGGTGTGAAAGGCACGAATATGGTAGCGTTCTTGATTAGTTTCAAGATCTAGCGCATGACAGAGAACTTCGTAATCATCAAAGGGAAAGAAGGCATTTGCTGTAACTTCATTGAATAAGATTGTATTAGTTTCAGTAGCAGCAATGAAATAGTAATCCAAAGCCCAATAGATATGGTTGAGAGCTTTTTGTTGGGAGGGTGAAGCCGCTTCATAAAGGGGGGTACCGTACAGCAGTGAAAGCTCAGGTTCACCCCAGTAATAATTGCTATTGCTGCTATAGTCGAAGTTTTTAGACAACTGGTCTATCTTTTCGGTGTAATCCGACTCAGTGTTACGCCGATAATTCACATCCATCAGCTTAAGATTCTTCCGACCATGGACAACTTTTTCTGATGGAGTTGAAAATTGACTTCCTTTATCTGGTGCTTTATGGGTTTTTAGCATCATATTCTCCTTAGGAAAAAATTTAATTAATCTATCTACCTAATCTACGTAATCTATAAGTTAGATGGTGTAGGGGACTGTGCGGTAGTGTTCATAGTCAACTTGTTTTTGGTAATGGGTAATCGTTCAAGAGTAATTACAATTACCAATTACCAATTACCAATTACCAATTACCAATTACCAATTACCAATCTTGACAATATCAATAATTAAACATTCACAATTTAGGAAAGAGGAACTGGGCGATACTGACTGTAGTAATCTGGCATTTGGAGTCCTTGAATTTTTAAACTTTGTATTCGGTGTAAAAATGCAGCCCCATTCATGATGTGGTGAGCCACATCAACCACACTGCGATTATTTGGAGCAGCGAGGTAAGACCCTTGCACCCAGTTATTAAAGCTGCCCATTGCAGGTCCGCACCAAATCTGATAATCGATTTCTCTGCCTTTCTCCCCTGACTTCGACCAACGAGATGACAATCCTAGGTACCAGCGGAAAATCAGAGCCATTTTGACCTTAGGATTATTAGCCGCTTGTTTTATTTTATCAGGATTTCGTTGGGATATATAAGCTATTGTATCCTCCCAGATCGCTTCAATTTTTCTCTGGAAAATTTGTTTTTCCAGTTTTTCTCTTTCCTGGATCGGAATAGCTTCAATCGAGTCATAGCTTCTATATAACTCAAAGAGTTTCTGGGCCCGTAGGGGGAAGAGGGTACCTTTTTTGAGGACTTGAAGTTTTACCCCCATTTCAAACATATCTGCTGCTGGAGCCATGGTGACATCAGTCATATCAGCTTTAGCCAACACTTCCTTAGTATGTTGAGAGGTTCCAGCTTCAAGGCAAGACTGATTAATAGAGCCAGTCACAACATAAGCCGCACCCATCATAAAAGCAGCTAAGGCTGATTGTGGCGTACCAATCCCACCAGCAGCTCCAACTCTAATGGGGTTTTCATAACCATATTTTTCCTGAATTTCATCCCTCAAGTCCAAGATAGAAGGTAACAGACAAACCAAAGATCGATTATCTGTATGACCACCTGAATCAGCTTCTACGGTGATATCGTCTGCCATGGGAACTTTTTCTGCCAAAGTTGCCTGTAGCTCACTGATTAATCCCTGTTCAACGAGTTTTTTAATAATTTGTCTTGGAGCAGGTTGGAGAAATTTGGCAGCAACTTCTCTTCTGGAGATTTTAGCAATAACTTTATTTTTGATTTCGATTTGATTAGCTGTATTGAGTCCCAATCCAGCAGCTCGATAATAAACAATGTTGGGAGTTAAATCTAGAAATGCAGACGCTTCTACAGTTTTAACACCATAATTGAGAAATAGATCAACAGCATGGCGTTCAATCGCAGGTTCACTGGGACTATGAATTAAATTAAAGGCGTAGGGACCTTGGGGTAAGGCCTGTTGAATACGCTTAATAGCTGCTTCCAGGCGGGAAGGACTTAATCCGCCAGCACCAAATGAACTCAAAATTTTCTCTTTGCCGAGAGCAATGACCATCTCCTCAGATGCAATTCCACCAGCCATCGCTCCAGTAACATAGGCAGATTTCACCCCATGAAAGGATAAAAAACTGGGATCGCCTAACTGTTGAATTTGTATTGGTGGAACTGCCATCAACAGTTCTACTTGAGAGCTCTTGCCATTTTCGGAAGGATACCAGTAGCCTTCTTGGGTTACGCCAATCTGTCCTTGGGATCTAACGATATAACAGGACTTCTCTAAATCTAGCAGTTTAGCCTTAATTCCTCGATCATCAAATGCTATCTCATCCAAAGACCCTTGCCAACCTTGATTTTGACCATAAAAACAATTAAAAAATCCGATTTTATGATCCTTTTGATTATTATTTTTGCTTAGAGGTTTATCTAAACCAATGAATGCTTTAGAGCTAGTTTTAGTCATTATAATACAGCTGATTTTTAAATTAATTCTTAGAAGTCCATTACAGTTACCTGTCAAAACTTTGGTAATATCAAGTCCGATAGCTTATTTTAATTGGGTTTTAACGCTACCAGACTTGATATCAAATCAGGCTAGTTAAAAGAGCCCAGTGGTCCATGGTATTTAACCTCAGGGGGTGACAACAAGGCTAAAAACTAAACAGGGTGTGGGGTGTGGGGGGTAGGGGGTGGGGAAAATAAAAGGGAATTTGGAGTGAGCCGGTGGGATAACAATCGGTCCGAGACCTGATTTAACC
>NZ_CEYLVT010000138.1:0-19782 GCF_982860115.1 Moorena sp. | reverse complement strand
CCCCACACCCCACACCCCGTAAAGCTTTTAAGGCTGTTTGTCACCCCGTCAGGTATTTAACTCAGGGACGCCCCTTGGTTGGACAGGAGTCGGAACTGTCCGTATTATGATTCAGAATCAAGCAACTGCTTTGAAAACGTTACTTGGTGCTGAATAATGTCGCCAATTTGCTTCAATGATTCTTGTTGATTCATTAAAAAAGCAGCATGGTTTTTGGTGATGTGAGATGTATTATAACTCAGTTTTTTATACTGATTTTTGTATAATTCGCTGAAGTTTACTCCCAGCATCAAATTGTTACTGTTTTGGGCTAATTCTAGACTGTGATTATTCTCCAGCGGTATTTTAATAGGCGGCTGGCCAGAGTTAATTTCTTCGGGGGTTATAACGCTGTCATTTAAAGAAATATTAGCACTATTTTCAGGGTTTAGGAGAGTCTTTTTAAGAGTTAATGAAGTTACAGGTTTAGATGGTTTAAAATTGAGCAAAGTTTGTGGCTGTTCCGAAGTCTGATGAATCAGGACTTTTGATGATAGAGCTTCGGCTATTTCCTGGTTAGTATTGGTCAAAATGGTGGACTTAATCGGGCTGCCACCCAAGGTTATGGTTTTAACCATTGAGCGCTGTTTACCGGAATTTTCTGGTTCCTGAGTATACAGTGGCGACAAATCCAGAGAGACTTGATGACTAATTAGTTTTGCCAAGGCTTTGACAATAGAGGTATGGTCGTTTGAACCTCTTTTATTGAGGGAAACTGTGACATGTTCCTTATGCTTGAGATTTTCACCAATCCATCTAGAACAAGTACTGCCAGCGCCTACCTCCACAAAGATCTTGGCTCCATTGTCGTAGACTTGGTTAATTAGCCGAGGAAAATCGAGGCGCTGACAAAGACCCTTGGCGATCGCGTGACCAATGGCACGGCTCTCAAGGGTAATGGGTTTGTAATCGGCTGCGGAATAAAAAATAGTCTCTGGTTGGCTGCCGATAGGTAAACTGGTCAGTCTAGCAAGTTCATGGTATTCAGAAGCCATGGCGTCACAATGAAGTACATCATCGGCAGGAGGACGGAAGGCATCGCATTTGAGAGTGTCAATCATCCTCCGACAAGCTTGAGGATCACCAGCAATTACCACTTCTTTTGGCGTATTGATATGAGTAAGATAGACGCGATTCTCATGTTTGAGATATTCCACAACTTGAAATACCGGAGTGATCAGAACATAGGTACTCCAAATTTGTTTGTGCTGATCATCATTGCCTTGGGGTAATCCCCAATACTCGCGAACTGCGTTTTTAGGACCAGACAGTCTTGTGCGAAATATCTCAGAGGAGCTTAAGCCATCGATAGCTTGATCATAGTTACTCCAGACGGACTCACCAATCATCATACTAAGTTCCCCTAGGCTATAGCCAAAGGTAGATTGAGCCTGAAGTTTGAAATAATCCCTCATGATTATGCTCAAAATTTTAACAAAGCCTATTCCAGATATGAGCATGGTATGGGAATCATCTAACAGTTGCCGTTCAAGGATTTCGAGTTGCTTTCTGGATAAGGCATTTAAGCTCCTGGGATAAAGAAGTCTTTCCCTGAGAATCGAAGCCATATTGGCGACATGTTTATCTGCCTCTTCATAGACTTTGGGAAACAGTCGAAAACTATTCTGAGCTAGTCCAATATAGGAATTGAAAGCACCAGGATAAACAAACGCAACGGTACCCCGTTTAGCCAGTGGTTTAGCTGTAAAATAGCTTCCCATAGGGGTTTGCCAGTCTTTACCTGTATCAAAAGCCTTAGGAATCCCCTTAATTGCACGCTGGATCTCTCGTTTTAATTCATCGTTATTGTGTCCGAGAATGGCTAGGGTATAAGCGGCCTGAGAACGTTTTTGAAACCTGGTAAAGGTTTGGCGAGCAGCAGTAGATAGAGAAACACAATTTTCGATAGTTTGTTCTAAATTATGCAGCTGCTCGAGTAACTCCGATTGACCATCAGCAGCAATCGGAAACAGATAAAACGGTGTTTGCTCCAAATAGTTGCTGTTGCGATCGCTCTGACTCTGTTCCTCTGACAAAATTATATGGGCATAAGTCCCCTCCATTCCCATACCGTTAATTGCTGCTACTCGTTTGGGGCTCTCTGGTGCTAAAAACCAAGGTCTTGATGCGGTTGCCACATAAAATGGACTACCTTCCCAAACCTCGGGCATTTTAGGACCAGTCCATTGAGATGTTGCTGGAATATATCGGTGATATAGACAGAGTGCAGTTTTGATTAAGCTAGCAATTCCTGAAGCAGTACAGGTATGACCAATATTTGCCTTAACACTACCTATCCCACAGCTTAAATCAGGCTTGGCAGTTTGATAGGCTTGGGTTAATCCGCGAATCTCTGCCTCATCTTCCTGAGGTACTCCACTACCAAACACTTCTAAATAGCCAATATCCCCAGGTGTGATCTCTGCTTGAGTATGAGCCTTTTGACAGGCTTGTATGACAGCTTCAGCCATAGGCGGTTGCGGGAAAGGATTGACCTGGTCTGATGTCCCACGGGCTTGTACCAAACTGATGGCATCAATCACTGCATAAATACGGTCTTGCTCCTGTTTGGCTGTATCAAGACGCTTTAAAACCACAGCGCCAGCCCCTTCACCAACCATCCAGCCATTATTGTTTTGGTCGTAACTTAAGGTATTAACTCCTGTGTTGACCTTTGCCAATTTGTTTCGCAACAAAACATTTTCCACGCTGCCAGCTAGGTCAACAGCACCCACAACAACTGCATCTACCTCTCCAGCAGCGAGTAATAGTTGTGCCGTTTCCAGAGCTTTGAAGGTGGAATTTTCCCCAGCACCGAGAGTTAAGGAAGGCCCGTTGAAATCCCACAGAGCAGAAATACGACTAGCTGTGATCGCACCGAGGTAACCGAGATAGTCACTACTTTTTGCCTGCTTGTGGATGCTATCTTTAACAATGCTTTCTAGGGTCTCGATAGCTTCGGAGAGTAAAGATTGATTCGTGTCAACAAAACTTTCTTTGAGTTGCCAAGACAGATGCCATCGCTGCTGAAGCTGGTGAGCAGCAAGTTCGGTTTCTGCAGCGATAATCACTGCCACATTTCCCCCCTCACTTAGTCCTGCGTCTTTCACAGCACGCTCGGCTACCTTAAGCATTAGCGGTTGTTTAGGGTTGATTGTGTCTGCTTCATTGGGGGGTATCTTAAACCGTAATGTATCAATGTCAAAATCTTGGATGTAAGCGCCTAAGGGTGCTTTACCGTCTGTAAAGCCATAGTCCTTGAGCAATTGCTGTTCCTCGTCGATTCCCTTCCAGCGGTGCTTAGGAAGGGGGATAAAGTGCTCGGTTCCATCATAAATACTGCGCTCAAACCGATCCAAGCCATCACAGGAGCCAAAAAAGCTGTCCATACCCACAATCGCCATCTTAGTAGCTGGCACAGGTGTAGAGGCTTTAGGTTCAAAATCAGGAATTTCTTTGACCTGAGTAGATTGCTCAAGAATCAAATGAGCATTATTTCCGCCAAAACCGAAGGTATTAATCGCTGCGCGTTTAAGCGGTTTATTATTCGGCCAGGGAGTTGCAGCTCGAACCACTTGCTCCGCTGCAATCACATTATTAGGAGAGCTGAGGGGAGTCGTTATATTAATGGTCGGGGGTATTACACCCTTAGACATACTCAAAATGACTTTAATGATGCTAGCCATACCAGAAGCAGTTAGCAGGTGACCCAGATTAGATTTGACAGAACCCACCAGCATAGATCCTTGATGCTGACCAAAGAAGGTATCTACAGAGCCTAATTCAGTGGTATCACCAAGGAGAGTACCAGTAGCATGGCATTCTAAATAATCGATGGTCTTTGGACTAATGTTTGCCTCAGCATAGGCTCGTTCATAAGCTAAAATTTGGCCTTGGGGGTTCGGACTCAGCAGGTGCTTTCCCCGACCATCATTGGATAATCCGTTACCACAGATTGTCGCATAAATTTGATCACCATCTCGAATAGCCTCACTATAGCGCTTGAGCACCACCATACCCACCCCATCGCCTGGGGTTAGACCTTTGGAATATTGATCTAAGGGTCGGCTGACATCATCTTCAGGGTAAGCTTGAATACCAGAAAATAGCATCCGAGGAAAAATTGGATCGGTATAACTAACGCCTCCCGCTAACATCAAATCAGCTTTGTGGGATAGTAGGTAATGACTTGCCAATTTCACAGCATACAGTGATGAAGAACAGGCAGAGTCTAAGGAATAGTTAATATCGGATAGAGAAAAAGCTTGGGCGACTAAGGCTGACAGCGCACCATAGTTCATCCCATTATACAGAGATAATTTTGCAGATTTCGGTAATTTTGCCAACTGGAAGTTTTGATTCTGCAAAAGCTCCCTAAGTGCAGCTTCGATGGCGTCCTGATAAATCGATCCAAATAGTTGATTTGAGAGTTGAGTAAGGCTTGAGACATTACCCAAAATTACACCACACTTTGAAAGCACCCTATCATTGCTCAAATAATTACTGTGTTGCAGTGCTTGTTTGGCAACATACAGGCACCCTTGGAAGAGAGGATCTAAGCCTTCAAGAAGTTCTGAAGGTAAGTTGTATCCAGTGACATCAAACTTAAAATCTCGGACATATCCTCCCATTAAGGAGTAGGTTTTATCCGGTTTATTTTTTAATGGATTAAAAAATTTGGTCGGATCAACTCCTATGTCATTTTCAGTTAATAACGAAGTTGAATCTTTTTCATTAATCAGATTATGCCAAAATTCTTCTGGCGTTTTGGCATCAGGAAAAAGGCAAGAAAATCCAATTATTGCTATTTTATCCATATAAAATTTATCAACCAAAACCATTGATAATAATTAGTTTAAATATCAGTTTTATTTTCGGTAGTTAATTATACCAAATCCGGTTTATTTAGGTGACTTATCTAAAGTTACAATAAACTCTATGCAAGGATTTTGATTGTTTTGAATATAGTCTTATTAAACCGGATTTGGTATTGATTACTTTTAGTCAACTATATAGCTTTTGACTCTATAGGAAAAACTGTTCCTTTCCAGCCAACCCAACGAGAGTAGATTTTTCCTTCACTATTATGGGCTATGATATTAACCTGGACATTATTTTTGATTTTAGATTGTAGTTCGGTAGATATATAAAACGTTTCTCCTGGTGGAATCATGGCAAATTGTTCAAATTTTTGCGATGCGCAAGGTAACAATTCGTCTTGATGAAACACATAAATTAAAATTCCAATAGGGTGTGTCTGAATATCAGCAATGTAGGGATTATAAGTTTGAATTGTAAACTGCCCTTGTTGTTGGTTACTAATAGATGACCAACGACAAGCTGCCGTAATTTTTGTAGCAGTCAGATTCAAGACCCGTTTCACCCCCCAAAACGAAGAGCCATGAAATAAAGTCCATTTTCCAGCTTGATATGATGGTGATTTAATCTGTTCAATAAGTTGATGATCGTCCTCTAAGTTAACCGTATCATAAGTAGGAGGACTAGGAATTTTTCTGACCAGCTTAATCTGAGCCCGATAATGCTCATGATAAGGAATTTTACTTTGTTCTTTTTTACTCCATATCTTTCCTTCAAATTCTATTGAACCGTCATTGGTCTTAGCAATTTCTTTCAAATCCAGAATATATTCCCTTGCCAGATTATTATTGAAAATAATCCCTTTCAATACCTTGAAATTTGTGTAACTGAAGAATTTGTAACCGGGATAAAGTTGTTCACAGGCATTAATAATCCATGATACGGCACAAGTAGCTGGCAATACTGGATAACCGGCAATGACGTGATCTTGTAAAAAGGGATTAGCGTCCAGTGTCAACTTGCGGCGAATACGATAGGTTCGTAACTCAGGGTTTAACTCCTCTAACACCGGTTCCAGTGGAGTGCCAATCACCACTTGCGCCGTGTCCTGATTGGCAGTATCCAGTTCCTTAACTAGCATGTTTGTCCCCACTGGGATCGGAATAATTTCAACGTTGCGCTTAGCAAACGCTTTCTTTAGTTCCGAAGTCACCATACCACTGTCCCAAGGTCCCCAATTGATGGCAACCACATGGCACGAGGGATGGTGTTGCTTGACCAGATGAGCTGATTTGTTGAGAATTTCATTTGCGATCGCATAGTCCGACTGACCTATATTTCCGTAAAAACCAGCTACAGAAGAAAATAGAACTAAATAATCCAGTTGACCTGGGCTGACGCAACTCAGTAGATTTTCCAAACCCTTTACTTTAGTAGCATAAACGGTCTCAAAATCTTGTTCCGATTTCTTTTCAATTAATTTATCCGCTAAAACCCCTGCTCCGTGGATAATACCGGTAATTGGACCCATGCGCTCAACCACAGTCGCCAGCTTTTGGTGTAAGGCTAAAGCATCGGTTACATCAACATCAATATACTCTGCCTGACCGCCTGCCTGTTCAATTGCCAAGAGAGTTTTGTGAATTTCTCGACTCGAAGCAATTGTCTTAAATACCCGTTTTACTTCCATTGGGGTAGGCTTCTGTCCTTGGGCAAGGATATTGTTCATAATCCGTTTTTTTAATTCAGATTCATCAAAACAATCCTTTGCCCAATCTGGTTCATCTTTCATGATTGATGAACGACCCAGTAGGATAAATTTGCATGGTTGGTGCTGTGCCATCTGAATCACGCACTCAGCGGTAATGCCTTTTGCTCCGCCACTGACAAGAAAAACTGATGATAGACTGATTTGAGCTGTTTGTATCATAATTTTATCAAAAATTTTATATTTTTTTATCAAAATTTAATTTCATTTAACTTAAACTAACTCTATTTTTTAGGGGGTTAAAACTATTATTTTTTGCACTCCGTTAGAGGTAAATCTACATTAGGTAAGCAAGCTTCAATAAGACACGACAGGACATTGTTTGCAAATGTTTCCATCGTTTTATGACTGATTGATGGCTCAGAAAACGCAAAATTTAAAAGCATTTTTCCGTCAAAGGTTGAGACAGCAACCGATAAACTTCCCCCAAATGCACTGTTGGCTCCTGCAAAACTGATTTCTTCTAGCTCAAAGGAACCGTAATGTTTAGGAATATTGACTTTACCAAGATTTGTAACGCATACCGTTGAAGACTCTTTATTAGGATTTCTAAAAAAAGAATTAACCCAGATTTTACTGATTAAAATAACTCTAAATATATTCGCTTTCTTCAAACGAAATTCCACCTTTTTTTTAACACTCCGAGCTAAATCCCAGAATAATACATTGCTCTGTAAGGTGTGATATGAGATAACACCTGAAACTAGCGTGCCCATGACCTCATCACTGACCACTGGTTCTAAACGCCTGCGCAAATCAACATAAGATCGGCAACTTACAGACAACCTTTTTTTATTATTTCCTGTGATGCTTTTCGCAGCAGTCAACAGCATCGCCCCACACAGGGCACCGTGTACTGTTGTCTTTTCCTTTTTGCAACGATTGATTAACTCTTGGGTTAACCCTTTATCTAAGGATTTTTGCACCATACCACAACGGCGTAAATTAATGGGTACGGACTTTTCAAAGCCGAGAGTTTTTGGTCGATGCCAAACCTGATTAAAAATTATTCGTAATAATATGAATGATCTATGCCAAATCCCTTGGAATCCCCTCGTTGATATCGGAATTAACCTATCTATGGGTGGGAGTATCGGCAAGGGAAGTACTGAATTTATTGGTTCCCCACAGTGAATTTTCTGGCAGTAGGTCAAAATTGCTGAGTGCAGTTGGACACAAGATAAGCCGTCTGATATAGCGTGGTGGGTTGATGTAATCAGATAGCTCGCACTATTTTCACTCTCAGCACGAACTAGCACTGCCCGTATCAAACCTTTATCACTCTCAATTCCCTGATTCAGCTCTTCGAGAACAACCTCTTGCCAGTGTTCGTTGTAGAGATTGTCAACCACACGCAAAGGAATCTTGGACACCCCTCCAGTTTGAAACCAGAGATTATCTAACGAGCCAACAATACGACAGTTAAGACAAGGGTAACGGTATTGAATCAGCTCCAGAGCCTGTCTAAGGATTTCTTCACTCAGAGGTCCTTTGACGCGACTCATCGTTACTACATAAGTGGATTTAGCAAGGCGATTTAAGATTTCCATCGCTTGCTCGACAGAAACTAGTTTTCTGTCTAGGGTTTCTCCTGGCGAGATTGGCGACATTCTTAACATCTTCAATGTTTTGGTTGATTGTTCCAGTTTGGTAAGGTAGACCCTGATTTTTGCCACTAGTCACACTCAGCACTCAGTACTCAAGCACTATATAGTAAACTACACCCTGATTTTTGCCACTAGTTACACTCAGCACTCAAGCACTATATTTATATGGATGGTTCAGTGCTCAGGGTTACTCGCCCCTGTGAACTATATCCAACTTCAGTAATATAATGGTTGGGATCGTGAAGTTCAGCCATGATGTACTGAGCCGAGCGCTCAGCATTCAGATCAGGACTCAGATCAATGCCCCGGCAAAATACCGATTTCCATTCAAGGTTTAGGGTTTTAGTCAATCCAAATAGACCCGCACCAATTGCACCAAAGTTCATGTTTTGTGCTAATCCAAACGCTCCATCAAGACGAGCAACAGTCATGAAACAACTGCGTCCTTGACGCGCTGCTTGATTCAGTGATGGTTTGAGATGTTTGGCAATCAAAAAGACCTGCTTAAGAAGAGCTTTTTCTAGGTCAAGAAAGCGAATTCCATGATTGGGTCCGGTACCAATCGCAGGATTGAGATGAATGAATGCACCAACGAAACCATAGTTAGCAGTAATTGCTGCCAATTGTTGTTTCAAATGCTCCTCACTCAAATTGTTCAACACAATACGACTAACTCCTTTCGGTAAAGGTGGTTGTTCTGCAATCAGGGATTGGGGAAAACTTAAGACCACCACTTTCCAGTCACGGTCTGTTAGGGATTGAGCCAGTTTGGATGTAGTGAGTGAACCATCATCGGTTAACAAAACAATATGTTTGTCAGGTAAAGTAAAATCCAAACTATCTGGCTCAGGTAGAGCTTTAAGTTTTACCAAACAGCGTGGAATCTTATGATCTAGGTCAAGTTGCTCATTAAAAGGCTGGTTCTGGAACTCTTTTTTTTCAGTCGTAACTGTCTGCTGTTGAAGATACTCAACAATTTGACCAAGAGTGCGCAGTTCTCCAAGTTGCTCTGGATTGGCTTCAGGCAAATCAGGGCTCATCTCCTGTAGAGCGCCTAGGATTTCCACCCGTTTGATCGAGTCAATCCCTAAATCCGCTTCCATGTCCATATCCAGCTCTAACATTTCTGCTGGATAGCCGGTTTTCTCGCTAACCACATCTAGCAAAGTTTGACTGATGGCCTCAACATCTATAGCTGTTAAAGCTGTTAATGGTGTTGAAGTTTCTAGGGCTGGATTTTCTACAACTGGTTTAACATCATTACTTACTACTGAATCAGATTCGATTGTTTGTATCTCAGCTGAGGAGTTAGTTGTTATTTCAGGTTCGACAGGGAGAACCTTGGAACCATACGACTGTAGGTACTCCACGATTTGACCAAGGGTACGCAGTTCTCCAAGTTGCTCTGGATTGGCTTCAGGCCAATCAGAATTCATCTCCTGCAAAGCACCTAGAATTTCCACCCGTTTAATGGAGTCAATCCCTAAATCCGCTTCCATGTCCATATCCAGCTCTAACATTTCTGCTGGATAGCCGGTTTTCTCGCTAACCACATCTAGCAAAGTTTGACTGATGGCCTCAACATCTATAGCTGTTAATGGTGTTGAAGTTTTTAGGGCTGGATTTTCTACAACTGGTTTAACATCATTACTCTCTACTGAGTTAGATTCGATTGTTTGTATCTCAGCTGAGCTGTTGGTTGTTGTTTCAGGTTCGACAGGGAGAACCTTTGAGCTGTTGGTTGTTGTTTCAGGTTCGACAGGGAGAACCTTGGAACCATGGGACTGTAAGTACTCCACGATTTGACCAAGGGTACGCAGTTCTCCAAGTTGCTCTGGATTAGCTTCAGGCCAATCAGGATTCAGCTCCTGCAAAGCACCTAGAATTTCCACCCGTTTAATGGAGTCAATCCCTAAATCCGCTTCCATGTCCATATCCAGCTCTAACATTTCCGCTGGATAGCCGGTTTTCTCGCTAACCACATCGAGCAGAGTTTGGCTAATCTCATTAATATCCGTGGCTGCTGATGCTGAAGATGCTACTTTTGCTGTTGGTTCAACTTTAACTTCAGCTACTAAACTTTCCTGAATGGGTTTTGAGACATTGCTTAAAGCTGGCTCTGGCTCTGGCTCCTTCACCAGGGTAGCAGCAGGAACAGTTATAGATGCACTTGTGTTACTAGAGCTATCAGAGAGATTTTGTTTAACTGTTTCCTCTTGCTTTACAACTTGCCCATTGTCAGAGGTTTGGCTATCCTGCTGCTCTACTAACTTATTTGTTTCTTTGGTCGCTGTAGTGAGTTTGGTAGTGGATGGCAAATTATTGAGACTATCCTGAACACTAGTAACCGATGTTGTCACCGTTGTAGAAGTAGCTTGTGTGGTTAACTCCTTCCCCAGCAATTGATTACCATTACCAGCTTCTAGCCCTGGTTGATCAACAACATCACCTTTTAGAACCTCTTGATACTGCTGTTTTACCAGTTGGAAAAAGTTCTTGGTATACTCTAGCTGATGGTTTAAATATTGCTCATGGACGTTGAGAGTCTGACCTTGCTGCTGGTGAAACTGCATCATAGTGCGCTCTAAGCTCTGTATCACAACTTGCTTCGTTTGCGCTTGTTGATCAGTTCCGTTACTGTTTCCAAACAAGGAATGCTGCTGCTGCATCAGTTGGAAAAAGGTTTTGGCATATTCCAGCTGATTGTTCAGATATTGTCCGTGAACCTGTAACGTTTCACCTTGATGCTGACTAAACAACTTCAAGCTGTACTCTAAGCTCTCTAAAATACGTTGGGAATTTACAGATAGGGTTGGTGTTGAGGGCATGTTCGATTCAAGAGCGCGTTGAGTAAGAGCTAGTGCTGGTTTGGCATCAGACCTGTCATTGGTGCTACTCCCAGAGGAGGTCACAAGATGCCCATTTGGCTTCTGGGTAGGTTGAGTGGCAATTGATGTGGGTTTGGTCTGAGAAGTCTCCATGGGACGTAACCGAGATGTGGGCTGGATGAATGGCGAGAGTGCAATCCTGTTTCTTGGGTTCTGGGCCATAGCCCCCTTGCCATTGCTCTGGCTAGAGCGATGCCCATTACTCTGGGATGGTGTCGATGGCGTGACAAGCTTAGTTGAAGCACTCCGCTGATGATTGGCCTTAGCTGTGTGACTATTGCTCTGGCTAGACCGATGCTCATTACTCTGGGATGGTGTCGATGGCGTGACAACCTTAGTTGAAGCACTCCGCTGATGATTGGCCTTAGCTGTGTGACTATTGCTCTGGCTAGACCGATGCCCATTACTCAGGGATGGTGTCGATGGCGTGACAACCTTAGTTGAAGAACTACGCTGATGATTGGCCTTAGCTGTGTGACTATTGCTCTGGCTAGACCGATTTCCATTACTCAGGAATGGTACCGATGGCGTGACAACCTTAGTTGAAGAACTGCGCTGATGATTGGCCTTAGCTGTGTGACCATTGCTCTGGCTAGACCGATTTCCATTGGTGAGCATTTGTGTCAGTTGAGTTTCCACTGTGCTCACATGACTTGCCCCATTATCCTGAGCAAGAGATGTCACTTTATGTCCATCCTGCAAAGCCTCTTCAAAAGCTTTTTTCCTCTTTTCTGACACATAATTACTACAATTTAACCGGATATTCAGGGTTTTTTTGTTGTCAGTCTTGGGTGCTGGAGGCTGAATTTGGTAGCGGTCGAGGTTTTTCAAGGGCAAACCAGCCACGCGCAACTGCATAACCGCTTGACGCAATTGGCGATCGCTATCCTGTTGACGACTAGCATTTAAGGCTACGGCGACATGGGGTTTATCACCAAGGATATCCTTTACTAAGTGGGTCAGGATACTCCGAGGTCCAAACTCAACAAAGCAATATCCCCCTGCATTGTAGATACTTTCTATTTCCTGCTTGAACAGTACTGATTTGCTTGAATGTACTCCCAAAATATTTTTAATGTCTTGGGGTTCAGTGGGATAACGCTCCCCAGTCACATTGGTATAAACAGGAATTTTTGCTTTTTTGAACGTAACTGCTTCAGTCGCTTGAGCAAAAGCTTTTTGGGCATGTCCAATCAGAGGAGTATGGAAGGCAGCGGAAACTGGCAGCAAAATAGTAGAACACCCTTTTTCAGTCAACACTTGCTGTACCTTCGCAATTTCTGCTGTTGAACCGGCTAATACCAGTTGGCGATTGGAATTGAAATTGGCAATAGTAACTTGAGGAAAACTATCAATAACCGCTTTGACTTGATTAATTTCTTCGTTCACCGCCAGCATTGCTCCCGGATCAAAACTTGGCTGATCTGGGGTTGCCATGGCCTTGCCTCTAGCTTTAACGAGGAAAAAGTAATCCTCATCACTGAGAACTTCAGCAGCCCAGAGAGCAGTGAGTTCTCCAAAGCTGTGTCCAGCAATAAAATCAGGCTTAAATCCTGCCTGTTGCAAGATCTTATAAAGACCAACACTGAAGGCTCCGATGGCTGGCTGAGCATAATCTGTATGTTGCAGTGCTTTAGCCTGGATATGCCTTTGAGCTGTATCAAACACAGGCGGAGGAAAAACCGTTTCTGAAAGGGGCTTCAAACTATCCTTGAGGAACAGACTATCGATATAACCATAGGTCTGCCGCAAACAAGGGAAATTCATCACCAGTTCCCGCCCCATTTCTAGATACTGGGAACCTTGCCCTGAAAATAGGGCAACGACTTTTCCTTTCAGCTCTATGGCACTTTGACGATAGTAGATCCCTTGGGGATGATTCCACGATTGTGCTTGTGGTCTCTTTTTTAGCCAGTTAATAGTGGTTTGTAAGCATCTGCAAGCTTGTACTAGAGAATCCGCCACAAACCCCACTCTGGCTTCAGTGACCGGAATTTCTTCAGCTTTACAGCTATCAATTAGTTTCTGGTAGTGCTGCTCTCCAGTTTTAAATTGCAACTTTTGTAAGGTATCTTCACAACGAGCTAACAATTGGTCTGGTGTTGGTGCAGACAGGAGAATGGACTCGGAAGTGTGGTGTAAACGATAGGAATGATTGTGTTCCTGTTCATATTCTTCCAGAACAACATGATAATTCGTGCCACCAAAGCCAAAGGAACTCACACCAGCACGCCTTGGCTCATCTCCTTCAGCGCGAATCCAGGGTCGGGTTTCAGTATTCAAATAAAATGGAGAATTATCAAGATCCAGTGATGGGTTGGGGTTGGTGATGTTGATAGTAGGTGGCAAGATTTTGTGGTGTAGAGCCAAAGCAGTTTTGATTAGACTGGCGGCACCAGCCGCAGCTTTGGTATGCCCAATCTGGGATTTAACACTACCGAGAGCAACATACTGTTTTTTGGGGTTGTTTTCACTAAAAACGTCCTTTAGAGCCTTGAATTCACTGGGATCCCCAGCTCTAGTCCCCGTGCCGTGTGCTTCAATCAGGCTGACACTGGTAGGAGAGAAACCTGCATCTTCGTAAGCCCGCTTCAACGCTTTCGCTTGTCCTTCTGGGCGAGGAGCGTAAATGCTTTTATATCGACCATCACTGGAGGTACCAATGCCTTTGATCACAGCATAGATTGTGTCATTATCTCGCTTAGCATCCTCCAGACGTTTGAGTACCAGCATCCCGATGCCTTCACCCAGCATCATTCCATCCGACTCAGCATCGAAAGGCTTAATAGTCTGGCTTGGGGAGATGGCAGGGGTTTTGCTAAAACACATATAGGCCATGAGGGAGTTATCCGTATCAACTCCTCCAGTGAGCATCATGTCAGCGCGATGCTCACTCAGCTCACTCATTGCCATTTTTAAAGCACCTAATGAGCTGGCACAGGCGGCATCCACTACACAGTTTGTTCCCCCCAAATCTAGACGGTTGGCAATGCGTCCAGCAATAACATTAGCTAGCATCCCGGGAAAGGCATTTTCGTTCCACTGCACATAGGCTAGCTTGATTTTTTCTACAATTTTTTTAGTATCCTGATCCGATAACCCACTACTTTTTAGGACTTTCTCCCAAATCGGATACTGCAATCTAACTGAAAGTGGTGTACATAGTTGTTTTGCCAGTGCCGAGCCTAGGATCACCCCAGTACGCTCTCGATTAAACTCCCGGGATTTGCCATAGCCCGCATCTTCCATCGCCTCCTTTGCCACTACTAGACTTAACAACTGGGAAACATCTGTTACTTCGAGGATATTCGGAGGGAGCCCAAACTCCATGGGGTTAAAATCGATATGTGGGATAAATCCGCCTCTTTTGCAGTAGGTTTTGTCCGGTGCCCTGGGGTCTGGATCGTAGTAGTCGTCTACATTCCAGTGGGAAGCAGGAACATCAGTAATGCAGTCGATTTTTTCAAGAATATTCGTCCAGTATTCTTGCAAATTTCTGGCTTTCGGTAAAAGCGATGCCATGCCAACAATGGCGATCGGAGTTTGTGGCAGTTTTTGGTTAATATTGCTTGATTCTGTTAATTTATCCGACATCGTGTCTTTCCCTTGGATACGTTGGATCAGATTCTTTTCAAAGCTATCCAAGTCCTCTTGGAGCTGGGCCAATGCCATGTCAAGTTTAGAATTAGACATAGACTGAGTCTTAACCACGGTAAACTAGTTAACTTAATTTATAGTTTCATTTTTTTGTGATTATCAAACTAGTGTTATAAACTGAATTACCAAGTTTATTTAGTTTTACGGCTTTTAAATAAAATTTCAGAGTATGAAATAAAAAATATAGTTTTTACCAATCATTACTGCTATTTAAGCTATTGTAAATAGTATGGATTGCCCTAGGGGATGACTTGGATAATCTTTTTACAAATTTCATGTGCTGAATGTTTATTGTTGACTGTTTGTAAAGAGACATAAAAAACTACCAAGAGAGGGACGTGTGGGAATAGAGGGAAGTAGGGTAGGAGCAGGGTTGATTGTGTTTTAACCCTCACCACTCTTGGCGCTTATTGACAGGTTTATTTAGCATAAATTAGCCCCTGAATTTCCAGCAAACTACTCTATCTTGTTCAGTTATGATTAACAGGTTTTAATTACGGCTTAATTTCACCCTATACCCTTTCAAGTTGTCATCCCCTGAGGTATTCAGCCATCAGCTAACGGGCTACGTGCTTACTGTACTTGCAAGTTATCAGCTATTCATGATTCCTGCAACAGAACCGAGTCAGGAGCAGCCCATCACGAAGCGCGTCGCTCACGAAAACAACCTTATGGGGGAACTCTCTTTATTGATCAGACGTTGGATTAGATTAGCTCTTTGCACAGCATGCCCGTAGCGCCTTAGCTCAGGATTTGATAGGTGAATGCTTACCCTAAAATAGCAAACTTTTTTCTCCAGACCAAGTCTATCTATCTAGACCGATAGCAGCAAGATACTTGGTGTAAATGACAACATTGACCACATTGATCGTATAAAAAATTTTGAATTAACCCTAGGCAATCTCTAAGGATTTACACCTTGATTCATATCAAAATTCAAGACATAAAATAAGTTGGACTCAACTAGTAGCACAGGAGTGTCGCCTGTCACCGTTTTTTTATGTTGAGCTAAACTAGGGTTAGCATCGTCAAATTAGTTTGAATGAGCCATGTAGTTTGACAAAGAAATCCAGAGTTACAGCTTGAACTATCACTTAAATACAATAATCATCTAATTTTACAAATATCAGATATCTATTTGATAAATTTTGTATAAATTATTGATTAAGATAATGGCGATTATAGCGTTAGGTAGAGCTTTGAGTCGTCAAGCACTAGGACTCTGTCAATTTAGTTTTTAGGGTTAGGGCAAGGTGTTAGATGTTAGCTGTTAGCTGTTAAGTGTTAGGCTTTTACATCCCTCACGGGAAGAAAAATTAGCTCCTAGGCATGGGATCACATCCCCTGTAACCACTTCACGCCAAATCACCTCAGCCCGTTTACGGACAATGACTTCTTCGAGATCAGATAGAATTAATCGGCTGCCAGCCTTTAATAACTGTTGGGTTAACTCCTGTCCAAAACCACCAGCTGCACCGGTCATGAGTACAACTGCCTCTTGTAGATGAGTCATATTCCTGATTCGTAATTGATTTATACAGAACTTCTATTAAATCATTCAAAAACTGTGAATGAAATTCCGAAAAATCAAGATCAAGTAATGGTAAAAAATTGGTGAAGACCTAGAATTTACCCGCACAGGGAAGCCGATATCGTGCCTAGAACGTTAAAAGTTACCTAAAAAGATTTTTTTTTACTAATAATTGTTAATAAATTTACTACGGATTTTCCTAGCCGAATAATAGCTTTTTTATACAGAGTAATTTTCTCCAAAGGTAATTTTTAATTTTTCATTTATCTAGAGTTAATACCATAGCCAATCCATTGACAGTTTCCGGGAATCATTATATGATTAATAATTCACTATGTTTTTTCAATAAAGATATCCAAAATCTGTGGTTGGATATGGTCGGAATATGCAACAATTAGTTGAGAAGCTAGCGGCTGCTTAGGTAACTTGAGTTAATTATTTCAGGATAAATATTTGTCTTGGTTGTAACTAATGCCTTGACCACTACCTTACCGTTACCTCTAATAGGGATGACAGACTGTAGCCTCAATCACCCTATATGACTTCAGAAACGGTCATGGTTTTGACCAAAGCCGCCTGGGAGCATAATTTTTCTACCAAGTACAAGGAAGAATAGGGAGTTTTAATTTTCGTGAAAGCCTCCATTTTTGCTACCGCTAATATTTTATTAGCTACTTTGGGAATTTTGGGAGTTGAGGTCAAACCTGCTACATCTCAGTCCTTCAGTTTTGCTGATCAGGAAGAATCTGAAATCAGGAATTTTTTGAGAAGCCTATCGTCAAACAATCCAACTATTTCCAATAATAATTCATTCTTGAAAAGACTATTGACTTCGCGCATAGTCAACAGCGGAACATCAGGCAGTAGTCAAACCTCAGATAATATACTATCCGAATTTATTACTGTCCTGAAAGTAGGCACCCCCGGTCCCGATCCTTTTGTAGGGGATTCAGGGAATAATGTCATTTTCACTCGTACTGGTAATGATATTTTACTGGGTGTCGATCCTGGTGCTGCTATACCTGGTCAAGGAGAAATTGATATTTTAATTGGTGGTCCTGATATTACTAGTGAAGGAGGGACCGCCCCAAATGTCCCTACCAGAGACCGATTTTTGTTGGGGGATGAGAAGAATCCCTACTACGCTGGCGGTACCGGATTCCGAGGGAAGAAGGACTATGCTTTAATTCCAGACTTCGATCCCAACCAAGATATTATTCAGCTTCACGGGGACTCAAGTAAGTATACTCTGAAACCGATCGGACCGAAAAAAAATGGCACAGCCATATTTCTGAATAATCCTAGACCTGATCTGATCGCGGTTTTGCCAGGAGCTTCTGGTCTGAGTGTAGATGGTGACTACTTTGAGTACGATAATACTCCCCCATCCCAACAACCAGCTTTCGATAATGCTCAGCAGTTGGGAAGTGCCAGTGTTGATATCGCGTTTAACGTTGGTACTGATAGCGTTGGTAATGTATACGTTACAGGATGGACTCAAGGGGACTTGGGGCAATCCAATGCTGGATCTCAAGATGCCTACGTAGCTAAATACAATAGCCAGGGTCAACAACAGTGGGTTAAACAGTTGGGGACTTCTGGTGAGGACCGCTCCTTTGATATTAGCTTTGACAGCAATGACAATGTTTACATTGCAGGCACCACCACGGGTAACTTAGGGGGGTCGGTAGTTGGAGGAGATGATGCCTATTTTATTAAGTTAGACAGTAATGGCAACACGCTGTTGAGTCAACAGTATGGAACTTCCCAATTCGACACTGCCTTTGCAATTGACGTTGATAATGACGGTAATATTTACACTGGGGGATATACTACAGGTGACTTAGGCGGAGTAAATGCTGGATCAGATCTGCCCATTCCCCTGTATGATGATCCCTATGTCGCTAAGTTTGATAGCAATGGCAACCAGTTGTGGGCTAAACAGTTTGGTACTCCTGATTTTGACGAACTTTACGGTATCGCCGCCGACAACAATGGTAATGTCTTTGCTACAGGATTCACTACTGGTAAATTAGGCGAAGAGCATGCTGGGTTGTATGATGGCTGGTTGACGAAGTTTGATAGTAACGGTGAGCAGTTGTGGATTGAGCAGTTTGGTACTTCTAATTTTGATTTTGCCTGGGATGTTGCTGTTGATAGCTCTGGTAATGTCTACAGCACAGGTTTTACCCTGGGCTCTTTAGGGGGACCTAATGCTGGGTATGATGATGCTTTCTTGGTTAAGTATGACACGGATGGCAACCAGCTATGGACTCAACAGATTGGGACTTCTGGTTCTGATAGCGCCTTTGCTATTGACATCGGCAGTGACGGCTTAATATATATTTCAGGAGTAACTGATGGTGATTTAGGAGGAGTCAATGCCGGACTCAATGATGTCTTTATTGCCCAGTTTGACAGTGACGGTAACCTGTTGATGACTGAGCAGTTTGGAACCCCCGAAGATGACTTTGCTTTTTTTGGTATTGATGCCCAACAGGCTGCTAAGGTTTACTTAGCCGGATTTACTGATGGGTCTTTGGGAGGAGCCAATGCCGGATCCTTTGATGCCTGGGTAGCTAGTTCCAGCCTTTCTGCTGGATCTGTGCCTTCAGCTCCTGAACCCACCACCATTTTGGGTTCCTTAGCCACACTGATTTTTGGTGCTGGCTTCAAGAAAAGACTTGGAAAGAAGTTCCACACCACTGTCTCCAAGAAAAGTACTTAACCAGTTTAATCTAAAATCATTAACCTAACACCACCAAAACCTTAGGATTTCCTAACTTTGTGATCTACTGAGAGTAGCATTAACCCAGTAGCATTAACCCAGTAGCTAAAATCTGAGCGGTCTTGCTTGAGGGTGTCTTCTACCACTTTCTGAGACTTAGTACTTAGGTTCCAAGCTTATTGATTTAGAATGGTTGTGGGCTATAGGCTGTGGAGTGTAGTGAGCAAAATTGGAACATTGATTGTTGGGTTCACTGCTTAACTCCTGAGACTTTGCTTAAAGCGCCAAAACGTTTTTTTATTATCTAGAAAATTTCACGATTACATTTATAAAAAAATCTATCAAAAAATAATCATAAAATTATTATTTCATTCAATTAAATGTCCTGGATAGGCTTTAAACAATCTTTAAAAAATATTACTAAAATTCCCTTGCGATAATTGGCCAATCATGACATACTATTTAAAGGTAGATAAATAGGGTTATTTTACCCAAAAAATAAAGTTTAATTTATGATAATTACCGGTTTTAAAAAAAATCTATATGTTCAGTGGTGTACTGCCAACATTCATAAATAATTGAATTTTTACCAACTTGCAAAACTTTGTACACACTAGTTACATCTAGTGATGGCGAAGATAATATAGCGTTTATCGTACTTATTAGGTAAAGTCAATTTTATTCTCCCTACTCCCGTCTTGATGCAGTCGCTCATGGGGGAAACCACGGCAGTCGCTCATGGGGGG
>NZ_CEYLVT010000137.1:0-19947 GCF_982860115.1 Moorena sp. | reverse complement strand
GTTGTTGAGCTAGTTCTTTCTGTTGGCGTTCAAGTTCAGCTCGTTGACTTTCCTGTTGGGCTTGTTGTTGAGCCAGTTCTTTCTGTTGACGTTCAATTTCAGCTCGTTGGTGTTCAAGTTCAGCTCGTTCTGCGTTAGTGGGAATCCAATTTCCCTGTTGATCATACCAACGTAGCCACAACCGATTTAATTTCCGATATCCCCCACGCCATAGACCTAAACCCAATTGCAACTCAGGCATCCAAAATTTAGAATTGTCTATGGTTTGGAGTTGATAGCTACCACCTTCTAACTTAAAAATTCGCAATTCATTGCTGAGTCTATCAAAGGTAACATAGTAGGGAATGGCTAAAATTCGCTCGTACACTTCCCATTTGGTCGGTGCTTCTCCCGTTCGTTCACTGTAACCGAGGTCTTGATCTTTGGTACTGAAAGAAAGCAATTCTATGGCCACAATTGGTCTGACTTCTTCTTGCCAGATCACATAACTCATTCTGAGCTCTCGTTCCTGGTAGAATCGGGAAATACCTACTACGGCAAACCAATCCGGTCGTTTGTACCAAGCGGTATGCTTCGGGTCATAATATAAATTTAAGTCACTGGCGACAAACACTCTTTCGCTCTCATAATTGGGAGGGCGAAATGTCTCACTACACAGTTGTGGTTGCCAAAGATGAAATTCGTCAGGCAAACCCGGCTCCTCCGGCTCTTCACTGGGTAAATCATACATGGTGGGCAGGGTGTCTTTGGCCGGATGAGGGAGAATAAGTTTTTTAAATGAGGGTTTGGCAAGTGACATGAGATTACCTCAATTGTTGTCGGAATGATGAGTTTGATCTTAACAACTGTCGGTAAGCATTAAGCCGTCAGCTGTCAGCCATCAGCTGTGCTCCCGACTCCCGATTCCCGACTCCCGATTCCCGATTCCCTAGTTAATGAAGCGCTTCCCTAACTAAAATCACAGTACTATCTACACCCCGTGCGATCGCTTCTGGAATATTGCCATGGATCGCCTGCTCCAATAATCCCTCTCGACTAGCTCCGATCACGACTACATCATACTTTTGAGCCTTGGCTAAACGAATCAAGGCATCAGAAACAGAATAGGAACGGATTGGAATTGATACCACATTACTAATACCTTTGAGTTGTTGGCGAAGGAAATAGGTAGCTTTTTCCAAGCTAGTCATTACAGGTTCCCCAGCTTGAGGGTTAAAAACCTGAGTTACTACGATTTGCTCTGCTTTAGCAAGGGTTGCTAGTATCGGAATTAATTGTAGGGCACGGCTAGAATTCGGTCCACCAGCAATGGGGATTAACCAACGCTTCCAGGTCTTAGCTAGTGAACCGTACTTAGCAGATTTAACATCTTCTACTACTTCCTTACCTTGGGGTAATTTCAGCAAGACTAAATCACAGGGAGCTTGTCGAATTAAGGTATCAATAATATTACCAAAAATCTGATTAGGACTATTAGATGGTGCTCCTTTCCATCCCATCAAAATCAGATTAATATGTCGTTGTTTAATAGTTTCTAGAATTGCTTGAGCGGTATCGTGGGATATGCGGATTTGGGTGTGAACTGGCATTTCCCACCGTCGCCCTAGCCTTTCCGCTTGCCTTAGCAATCTGCGACTTTTAGTAGTATCAACTGCTGTCTGAGCAGGACTAGTGCTGCGGGAGATAGGTATTACCTGCAAACACTCAAGTTCATAGTCGCGATCGCGGCCAATAGCAGTAGCTATTTCCAACAATACTGGTGCTGATTGGGGATTAGCTAAGGGAACCAACATCCGTCCACTGCCGGTAGCTGGAGCGCGAGTATAATACACACCATAGGAGGGATCAGGACTTGGTCCTAGCTGCTCTTTTTCCCCACTAAGTTGGTTAGCTTCGGCACGAATAATATCACTAAAGGTAATGATTCCAACTAACTTTCTGCTTTCTAGAACAGGTAAGCGATTAAGTTGATAACGATTAAGAATGTATAGAACGTGGCTTAAGGTGTCATTGTGTCTAACTGTTATCGGTTGTAGAGTCATCACCTCTTTTATATGGATATTCCCTGGCAGTCGGTCTCGGTTCTTGGCAATATCTTCCTGAGTAATTATCCCCACCAATTTACCCTGTTCAACTACTGGAAAGCCCCGATGACTAGAGTTACTAAAGGTCTGAATAGCTTGATCTAAAGTCATCTGACTCCCTAGGGTTTCTACCCGGCGCTGCATGATGTCAGATGCTTTCAAACCAACTAAGGTACTTTTATCCACCTTTACTTGAGGCAAGCTGTAGCCTTTCCTCTCCAACAAACGTTGATAGAGAGACCCTTTGGCTAATTGATCGGCAACTAGGTAGGAAACCACACAGGTGATCATTAACGGTAGGACTAAATTAAAGTCCGTTGTCATCTCAAACACAATCACAATGGCTGTGATTGGTACCTTGGAAACCGCACTAAAAAATGCTCCCATCCCTGCCAAGGCGTAGGTAATCGGATAACCTAATCCGAGCAGGTGATACTCACCGATCCCGACTAAATAGCCTAATGCGGAACCCAATACTAGGGAGGGATGAAACAACCCCCCTGGTGCTCCAGAACCATAGGCAATTATGGTCAGTAAGAAGTAGACTACAAAAGCAAGACAGGTAAATTTCCAGCCGACATCACCACTGAGCAACAACTCCCGCAAACCACTGTTGTTATGGAACTGCTTCGGTAGCAGTGCTACAATACACCCACTAAGCATCCCAGCTATACCAATCCGCAATGGCAAGCTGAGCTTAAGGCGGTCGTAAAAATTCAGACTGGCCAGAATTCCCTGATTAAACAAAGCTGCTAGCAATCCAGCTAACACCCCCAACAACAAATAGAAGGGAATCTCACGAGCGTCAAAGGTGCTGGAAAAGTTGCTTAGTTCCCGATTAAGGTCTAGGGTTCCTCCACCCAATAGCCGGGAAACCACGGCACCAATAAAGGATGCTAGAATAGCACTACCCAGGGTTATACTAGATAAATCTGGTAACAGTTCCTCAAATATAAAGGCTACACTAGCCAGGGGAGCATTAAACCCAGCGGCTAATCCAGCCCCAGCCCCAGCGGCAATCATTTGACGTCGGTGATCAGGAGAGGTGGGTACCCAGCGAGTCAATTGAGCTGCCAAAGCTGACCCAATATGAACGGTTGGGCCTTGCCGTCCCATGGTCATTCCCGCCGCCAGAGATAGGATAGTGCTGACCAACTTGACCGCAGCTACCCGTAAATTCATCGCGATAGGAAACCGAGCAAGGGCACCTTTGATCTGAGGTACGCCACTACCTGTTGCCTCTGATGCTATAAACTCAATCAGGAATCCGCAGAGTAATCCTAAGCAGAGTCCAAAAGCGGGTAGGGCAAAGCTAGGGGGTAGGATCGCAGATGCTTGAAGCCGCCAACTCCCTAACCAGCCAATACTGTATTTGAGTAATACTGCTGAGAGTCCTGAGACCAATCCAATCAGACAGGCTTCGGCAAGGGCAAGACTTCTTTTGGGGATCAGCCATTGGGTAATGGGATTGATCATTGATTGATCATGAGTTAATTTTCATTAGTGATTATTCCTAGGTACTTTGTCGATACCAGGATAATTTCTGTAGTTACAACTGACCGACTAATTACTAGAGGTTACCGATAGTCCTTCCACAATTAGAGAAGGTGTGTAGATGCTATCCTGCCAGTCAGCATCATCACCAAGTAGCACTAACTGCTTAAGGGTGTTGTAGACATTCCCAGCTACCATGGTGTCTTTGACTCGACCAATAATTTTTCCTTGTTGCACCCGATAGCCTAACTCAACATTGACGGAAAAGTCACCAGAGATGCCAGCACTACCCCCAAGAATCTGGTCTATGACTAATCCTTCGTCTAATTGCCCAATTAAGTCATTGAGTGACCCTTGGCCTGGTTTAATCAGTAAGTTGACTAGATCAGGGGTTGGGTAGCTGCCTAGGCTGGGGCGAAATCCATTGCCTGTTGTGCCAGTTCCCAGCAAGCGACCGGTAGTGCGATCGCAAAAAAACTGTTGCAATTGCCCTTCACTGATAAATACGAGGGATTGGGTAGGGGTGCCTTCATCATCAAAGGGGCAAGTGTAGGGAAATTCAGGATTGGGTTGTTGAAACAGGGTCAGGTTTTTTGAGGTCACCACCTGACCTAGACTATCACTCCAGGGGGTGGCTTTTTCAAGTACCCGTTTTCCATTTAAGGCTGCTTCCACAGTGCCCCATAGCAAATCCGCTGCTTTAGAGGTCAACAAAATTGGCACACGACCACTGGGAGTAGAGACATTTTCCGTTGCCCAGTTGAGGCGTTGTAAGATTTGCTCTAGGACTTTGTTAGTGTTTAGGCTTTCCTTGGTTGAAGATGGGCTTAATCGAATTTCTGTACTATCACCGACACTTAAAAAGTCTTCACCCCTGACCCATTCAACCCCAAGGAAATAACTGAGGGTTGTGTCAGTGTAAGAGCAATGTAATCCTTCGGAGTTAATTAGGCTAGTGGTTTCTGACTCCCATTCCGACTCAGCGCTACACAATACTTCTGGGTAGGCATCGCGAATTAATGCGATCGCATCCGAGCCGATAGCTACTAGGTCTTCTATCGGTATAGTTTCTGGTGAGTCGGAATAGTTAGCGCTAGGACCATCAGCCAGTTCTATGGATTCCGGTTCATTGAGTGCAGTCATGGCCATTGCCCGGTCTACTAAATCTTGGGCTGCCACTGCTCCATAGCCAACTGCTAATCCTGGACGTCCATCTCGCCATAACCGTAGCGCTGTCCCTTCCGATTGACTACTTTCGATTTGTTTGAGCCGATTAGCTTCAAAAAACACAGGACGAGAAAGCGTCCGCGACTGATAAACCTCTGCACTAGTCGCTCCTGATTTAGCTGCTAAGTCTAACAGTTGTTCAGCTTGCAGCTCTTGGGGTATAGTTTCAGCACTCATATTGCAAAGGGAGTAGGGAGTAGGGAATCGGGAGTAGGGAGTCGATAACAAAAATTCTCACAATTTATTTTTGCCTGTTGCCTGTTGCCTGTTGCCTATTGCCTTGTGCTATAACTCCCGGCATAGCCAAAATCCGGCAAACTGTTCTGAAGTTGGACTCGATTGTACGGCCAGAAAATGGACGAAATTAGCGTTCTGCTTTGCTTCTTCAAACCCTTTTGCCTCTGCCAGAATTTGGGATTTGGTCAAGTTAGCGAGAATCCAGCTATCATTGGCACCAGTTTCTAGTAACAACTTTGGCTTATCATCGGTAGTGTCAAGTCTGACAAAGGATAGCTCCAAACCTGACATCCATGCTGCTAGGGGTTTGGCTCGTTGGGAAAATATAATCACACCGGGAATGGGCGTTTCTGGGGCAATGTCCATGATCGAGACCGGGAAGGCTTCACCAAAGTCAATCTCCCACTCGTTCATTTCCTCAAAGGCAGCAGCTTGTAGACTTACAACTGCCCACTTTTGTCCCTGCAAAGCATCGGGTAATGGTTTAGGGATGGGGGATTGATAACGGACAAATGAGGAAGCAGCGGCTGCGGGGTCATAGCCTGGTTGATTGGGATAAAAGTCCTCTATCCTTTGTTTTAACCATCGCTCCAAAGCATAGGTGCGACGGCTGGGTTGAGCTGGAATATTCAGCTCATTACAGGCTTTGGTAATCATATTGTTCATCTGACGCCGAAAGAAGCGAATCTTGGTTGGTGGCTGTTGAGCTTTTGCGATCGCATCTGCCAAAGCCTGCCCCAACCAAATTGAATTCACCTGCTGGTTGGGACACCAACTAGCGTATTGAAACAGTGTCTCAGGTGAGAGGTTGATGTCCAAAGGACTCTCGCAAATTAAGACTTCCCAAAGTTTCTTCTGATTTTCGTCCAAAATTGGGCGGGAGTAAAAATCGAGTTCCCAAATTGTTTCCATGCCACCATTAAGATAATCTCACCCATATTTATGATACGGCTCCAAGAGCGCAATCCGTCAGCTATCAGCGGTCAGCTATCAGCTATCAGCTGTCAGTTATCAGTTATCAGTTATTAGCTTTCAGCTTAAGCGCTACGCGAACAGCTTTTGAATAAAATCAGCTGACCACTGACCACTGACCACTGACGGCTGACGGCTGACGGCTGACCACTGACTGCTTACATGGGATCAATTATATTTAACTATATATAATTAAATATATTCACAATTGTGAAACTCAACAAAAAACTATGAGTAGCGATCGCACAGACGTATTAGCCGCCAACACAGCGTTTTATCGAGCTTTTGAGAAAAAGGACATTGAAGCCATGAGTAAGGTCTGGTCTCAAGGAACTGGTAGTCTTTGTATTCACCCCGGACGTGATGTAATCAAAGGTTGGCGGGAGATTAGCTCATCTTGGGAAGCGATATTCAAGAATACCCAATACCTGGAAATTGAACCAGAGATTATTGCTACTGAAGTCAGGGACACTCTTGCCTACGTTGTAGTGCTAGAAAAAGTGTTGCAAGTTAGCAAGGGTAGAAGGATTGAGGCAGAATCCATAGCAACCAATATGTTTGAGCTTATGGCTGGCTCTTGGTATTTGGTGCATCATCACGGCAGTCCACTCATGGGCTAAACTTCACTAGTCCCACTTCCCTATGCTCTCTTCCGATGATCTGCTGTTACCTGTTGTTCAGATAATCCGGTGTTTCCTTTGCTATAGTTGTCGTTGTTTTTTGTGGTAATGGGTAAAGTCGAGGCAGTAATTCCAATTACTAATTACCAACTATTAATTACCAATTACCAAAGGGTGAATCTTGATGAATTTTTGTAAATTAGCGCCAAAGTGGCGACATCACCATAATTTATCTAGCTAAAGTACAAGTTACGAAAAACACAGATCAGATCAAGTCCGGTTAACTAATCATAAAGACCCCTGATGGTGGGAATTTAAAATTGGGAATTCGTCATTGGGAATTCGTAGTTTAAGATTACCCATCATCCATTACAGTAACCCAAAAATCCAAGGACTATTTTGGATTTGATTAACCGGAATTGATCTGAATTCACCGGAAAATTTGCATGTAATATAAATTAGCGAAAATAATGCTATAGATGCTTAATTGGTAATTGATCATTGGTAATTGATCATTGGTAATTGGTCATTGGTAGTTGGATTAGTATTCTCCATACCCCATTAACTAGTACCTATTAACAAAAGGTAGTCGCAGGCAACATATTAGCTAATTAATAGAAGTGCTTATTTTCCCCAATTGTCTACTATTGGAGATTGTAACATGAGTAACTTCTCAATTTCTGATCTGCCTCCTGCTGGTTCAGCTCTGTTTTCGGAGTCTGAAGGATTCCATGAGTTCATGAACGATCTAACCGAAGATGAACTCAAGGGTATAGAAGGCGGCGGCAAAAAAAACAAGGGTGGCTTTTTCTTTGGCAGTAAAAGTAGCAAGGGTTTTAAATCCAGCCGGTTCAAACCCAGCCGCTCCAAATCCAGCCGTTTCAAACCCAGCAAGTTCAAACCCAGCAAAGGGGGCTTTTGCTTTCCACATCCCTGTGGTTTCTTACCATACAGTTGTAGACCAGTGCATTAGGCCATATAGATTTCAGTTTTCCTGAGTAAAGGGATAAAGTCCTGTTCATTACTGGGAGATAGGGATTTTAGGAGTCAGATGTTGGGGACATTTTTCTCCCACAACTTACGCAAAACTGGGCACCAAACTCGATAACTATTAGGGTGTAATAACACACCCTATAGGTAGATTTACTGCGTAAGTATTGACTCCCAAAATTCCATAAAATAACTGATAATCATGGTTTGATTTTATCAGTGTTTTCTAAGCAATAGCCTCAACTATTGCCGGATACTAAATCTGGTAATAATAATAATTCTAATGACATTTTTATTAAGCTATCAAAACGTTTTTCAGTATCTAGTTGAACAGGGTTTTTGTAAGCAAAGCGATCAAGATAAAATCCAGATTAAACCAATATCCTGTAAAAACTTTAATTTGCTAGTCAGTTTTTCCAATGGTCGCAATCTTTTGGTTAAGCAAGAGCCTCATAATCGAGAAGGAAACACCTTAGGTGAGTTGCATAACGAATGGCGAATTCAGAAGTTTTTACAAAAGTTTCCTGAACTGAGAGCAATTCGTCCCCTAATATCAGAGCCAATTCATTTTGATCCCAGTTGCTCTATTATTGTTTTTAACTATCTCAATGACTATTGCGACTTAACAGATTTTTATGATCAAAAGGAGGTTTTTCCCACTGCGATCGCAGCCCAGCTCGGAGCTAGTATTGCTACAATCCATCGCACCACTCTAGACCGTCAGGAATATAAAGACTTCTTTGCTTCTACTGGAAAAGAGTTCCTTGACCAAGACCCTAACTTGCTTCATGGGCTAGAAGGAATTGGACCAGAAATTTTTGCCATCTTTTGTGCAGATGGGATTGAATTTTTTAAACTTTATCAGCGCCATGAGAGCATAGGGCAAGCGATCGCAGAACTTAACAGAGCTTGGCAGCCTTGCTGTTTGACCCACAATGACCTAAAGCTGAGCAACGTTTTAGTCCAGCTTGAGTGGGAGCAAACCCTCTCAAACCACCAGTCTGAAGGTACGAATATTCTGCGACTGATTGATTGGGAGAGGTTCACTTGGTCAGATCCAGCATTTGATTTAGCTACGATTATTGCTAACTACCTAAGCATTTGGCTAAGTAGCTTAACGGTTAACAGAAGTATTGATGTTCAAACTGCTTTACGCTTAGCTAAAATTCCCCTTGAGGTAATTCAACCAAGCCTTGTTGCTCTCACTAACGCTTATTTTAATTACTTTCCAGAAATACTTCAGCGTAGTGCTGATTTTTTGAGACGAGTTATACAATTTACTGGTTTTATCTTGATTGAAAAAATTCAGACAAGGATTGAGTACCGGAAAATCTTTGGTAACACAGGAGTCTGTATGGTTCAGGTGGCTAAACGTTTGTTATGCAATCCGGACGATTCTATCCCCATTGTTTTTGGGACAACAGCCTCTGAATTAACTGGTCTTAGCCCGATTCCCGCCTAATCCCCTTTCTGTAATTGGATGCAACATATTGTTTTCGGATCATTAGTAAAAAGAACAATTTGTTGCAGGCCGACAGGACAATTGGTCTGAGTATTTTGAGTGCCAACTCGTTGATCATGCCATTACTAAATTCTCTGCGAAATCAACTACCTGATTCTTATCCTGATTCTGCTGTTGCGCGAGAGCTAGATATTCTAGAAGATATCGTTAGCAACCTTCAGATTCAACCTAACTTCTGTATTAGTCATCCAGATTACAAACCCCTGGAACTTTCAGCTGAGATGCTAGACCGGGTTCAGCAACTACCTGTGGAGATCCAGAATAAGTATCTGAGCCTGCAACTGCTCAGTTTTCTGTACGACATCTATGATAACGGTTTCGATAAAGCCACAGAATCAGCTCAAGCCAATTCAACTGATTTACTGCTTCACCCAAATGTAGAAAACAATACTTTGATGGGGCTGAACTTGGAGTTTTACCAGCAGCTGTACGAAAGTAATACTGGGACTGGTTACTTTGAACCAGGTTGGTTGGTAATCAGGGAGGAGAGTGATGGCAAGTTGGCTGTACACAAGAATGGTCTGACCTTACACATCAGACCTAAGTATTACTTACCACCAGGAGCTCAATCTGCTACTGTCGGTACCTTAGTCGCTATCCGAATGCCTCCTAATCTAGTTGAACACGGATTCTATGTCGCGGTTGGGAATGCTGGTCCAGTCAATCAGAACATTCGAGATCGTGACTACCAGATAGTGAACGTCTATTTTAATCTCAGTCCCGAAGGTGCAGTTGCTCTCATCAGAGCGATCACCGAACAACTTAATGAAATTACCATTCCCTTTTCCTTTAAGGTGGTAGATGACCCCGCTAACTACGACCGCTACGATTCAGGGGTTCTCTGCTTTGAGAAGAGCAATTATGAGACAGTCCATCCCATCCTTGAGAGTGTTTATGCTCAACACCAATCCCATTTTGAGATGGAAGTACCTCTATTTACCAAGCAGCTAGCACCAGGACTGGCTCTATCAGAGGAACCAGTCCATAAATTTACGGCTGAAGAAAGTTTCGGCATGAACCGTTGGCAAATGGTTGCTAATGGCTTACTAGAAGTTTGGCAAAACGGTAACGATTCTCCAGAAGGTCGGATCAACTCTATACAACAACAGTTCTCCCAGTTTGGGATTGAATTGCGGCGTCCTTACTTGAACGCTGACTCAGAAGATATTTATCGAAAAATTTGACACTCCCCGGTCGCCCAACTGTAGTGGGTTAGCAGTCAGTGTCTGCATCAGTTTGTGCAGAAGTCAGACAAAGTGTCGTTCGATCAGGGTGGGAATTTGCTGGGGAGCCACTTCGCTGTAGCGAGCTTTGTCTGGCATCATCACTAGGTTAGGGCCATGTTTGCACTGTTTGAGGCAGCCAGTTTCTTTAATCTTGACTTGGTCTTCTAAACCATGGTCCTTTAAACTCGATGCGATCGCATTACAGACCGCTTTACCTCCCCGTTTCCGGCAACTGGATTTCTGACAAACTAAAATACTCGCTTTGCGGCTGGGAGTTTTGGGAACCAAAACAGTTGTTGGCTGCTGGTGGGGGTGAGCAGCAAGGCTCACCTCATAGGCTTTCAGTATAAGTTTTCGAGTTTTGCGCTTTAGTTTGCTGGTGCCACTCACCTCAATCCACGCCCCAGGGATAATCGCTGGATCCAAGCTCTTTCTCAGAGGTTTATATAACTTAATCCAATATTCGATATTTGAAACAGTAATTCTTAAATACTTGATTTTATAGCCATCTTTAATGACAAAGTCTAATAACTGTCCTACTACACTGAACTCTGAGACTGGCTCTTTCAACTTAGACATAGTTATTTACCTCTAGGAAAACTGTTTTTCTTTAATCAACCTTAAAAATTGCCATCCTTATGCACTGAATATTTATATTGTGCTGGATTTAAGCAGATTTTACCAAGACAAATCTCGTTCACAGAGTCGTGGCTAATCGAAAATCTATCTCAACTAATCTATCACAAATAATCGTCAATAGAGGTTCTGAAGAAGTTAAAAATTGTGTTGTTAGCGACGTTTGGGAGTCTAGGTTAAATAAGATGATCTGTGTTAGCCTACATAAAAGCCTGGCAATAAGCCGCACTTAATGAAAACGATAGGAGAACACTATTATGTCTACAACTCAGGGTCTACTACGCTCCTTTGGTGACATTGCTGACAATCCAATTTTGCTGGAAAAAAACGTTACCACCCCAGTTTGTGAAGGATTAAACATAGCTTTAGCCAGCTTTCAAGGGTTGTACCTGCAATATCAAAAGCACCACTTTGTTGTGGAAGGAGCAGAGTTTTACTCCTTACATAAGTTCTTTGAAGAAAGCTACGACGATGCTCAAGAGCATGTCCATGACTTAGGAGAGCGTTTGAATGGACTAGGAGGAATTCCAGCTACTAGTTTTGCCAAATTAGCTGAATTGTGCTGCTTCACTCCTGAATCTGATGGAGTTTACAACTCTCGCCAGATGGTAGAGCATGACTTAGCAGCTGAGCAGTCAATCATTCAGTTAGTACGCAGTCAAGCGGCTCAAGCAGAAAGCCTGGGCGATCGAGCCACCCGCTATCTCTATGAGAAAATCTTGCTCAAGACTGAAGAACGGGCTTATCATTTGAGTCATTTCCTGGCTCCAGACAGCCTAGTAATGGGATTTCTTGGCAATGGAGCAAACTAAACCTACATAAACTGAGATCTGGCACCATTGTCATGAATCGTAGGGTGGGCAGTGCCTACCAACTGAACCTACGTGAACCTACCTTCCCTACTAGCCCTTTCCATCAACAGAAAAAAGTTGAGGGTTGACCGTCAACCCTCAACTTTTTTCTGTAAACAAATTCAAAACGGAGAGGGGGAGATTCGAACTCCCGGAGCCTTTCGGCTCGCTCGATTTCAAGTCGAGTGCAATCGACCACTCTGCCACCTCTCCCGGCAAATCTATATTAACAATCCGTGGGCTCGGATGGCGACTATCTCTACAAAGTTATATAAAAAAGTTATACAACTAAGTTTTATACCAGCAACGCTTCAGAAGCCTCATAAAGCAATTCTTCAGATACCACCGAGTAATCCTTACCCACCCAGACCAGGGATACTTGATCCACTATACCGCCTTTGAGAGACACTATCGAAAAATTCCGCAATCGGTCTGTATCGGTTTCGATAATTCGAGGCACACTAGCTGCATTTAAGTATACAGTCCCTTCGGTACTAGTAACAATCCTGGTTCGTAGTCGGTCTTTGGTGTGCTTTAGGATGTGGTGCATATGACCAAAGGTGACTAAGGGAATGTTTTTACCCAAGGAATAGGTTTTTGCGATCGCATCTTCCAAATCCGGGTCCCCATGATCACCACCAGCAGGATACCAGTCTTTCCCACAGGGAGCTTCTGCTTGCTCACCTAGTCCCGTCGGACCATTATGACCGATCAAGATTACCGTTTCGTAAGCCGTACTACGCACTGCTGCTACAATGCGGTCCACTGATTCAGAAAAGCTATTAATCCCATACTGTTCCCTGTAAAACTTCTTATTGCGCCAACTCTGTCCGCCCCAACTGTAAGGGCGAGCGCCAACTACAGAAAGATTTAAATCTGGGAAGTCAAGGTAACCATAACCCACATGGGTTGAACCCAGTAGATCCAACTGTTGCTGTACCCTATCTTCTACTTCATGGTCATAAGGAGACTTTTTCCTTCCCCATTCCGAGGCAGTATACCAAGCATCATGGTTTCCCATAATCACCGCCTTGGGTAGGTCAATAGCAGCAATCATCTGGACTATATCCACCGCCTCATTGCCGAAATCCCCGACAAATAAGACCAGATCCACACCCAACTGCTCAAGAGCTATAGCATCTTCCGCTTCCCACAGTTGATGAATGTCTCCAACAACAGCAATTTGGATTGATTGTTTTTGATGAATGGTCATGCCTATCTTACTATCGCCCCTTCTCCAGCATAAAGGCAAAAACGCCAACAGTAATATGAAATCGAAAAAAGAATACTACATATCACCCCATTATCCCATTATCCTATTAATCGATTATGCCATCATCCCTTTGCATAGAGCTTGTTTCTGACCATCCGGATCGAGCAGCTGATAGCTGAAGAATACATTAAGTGTGACTTTTCTTGAGGAGTCTCTAACGGATCTGAGGCATTCGTGATGGCTGATCTGAAACTCTTGGCAAATTCTACCGTCTCTACTCTCTGTCCCCCCCTAGGGATGTTTAATCTGCTCAATAGTATCTAGTCTGACGGGGAGATAGAGAAAATAGCTCCCATAAGGGAGATCAGAGATACTTTATTCTTCCATTGTTCCATTCTTAGCCACCTTCGGCCTATTGCTCTCCTTGGGATGGAAGCACTATCAACACTTTTACAGCAAACATCAACGTAAGCGGTTAGTAAAAAGCGTATGTCTAGATTAGCGTTTAGCCCAGGAGCAGGACCAGAACAGTTAATCAATGGACGTTATCAAGTTATTGAAATCCTTAACCGTGTGAGCTGGGGTCAAACTTGTATTGCGCTAGACACTTACCGACCCAAAAATCCCGAATGTATTGTTAGACAATTCCGTCCTGTTACTGATGACCCTGACTCCTGGCAAGCTGCACAAGATATATTTCATCGTGAAACTAAAATTTTGGAGATTATCTGTCAGCATGACCAAGTTGCCAAAATTTTAGATTGCCTAGAAATTGACCATAGCTTCTACATAGTTCAAGATTTCATCCCTGGACAACCCCTGAGTGAGGAACTCAATCAACCCTGGAGTGAAAGCAGGGTAATCAATCTCCTACAAGAGGTTTTAGAGATTTTGGCATTTGTCCATCGCCAAGGGGTGATTCATGGTGATATCAAGCCAGACAATCTGATCAGACGATCAGACGATAGCAAATTAGTTTTAACTGACTTTAGCGGTATTAAGCAAGTGCGGACACCATTAGTTGGTGTTCAATTTAGTGCCATAGCGGCTTTGGGCGCATTCGGGTATATACCAACAGAGCAAGTTCTCGGTAAACCTCGTCCCTGTAGTGACCTATATGCTGTAGGGATGATTGCCATTGAGGCACTCACAGGATTCAAACCCTTACACCTAGAAGAAGACCCATTAACCGGAGAAGCCCTTTGGCAGGACTACGCCACAGTCACTAAAGATTTCGCTGCCATTATTCAGCAGATGGTGCGCTATTACTTCAAAGACCGTTACCAGTCTGCTGATCAGGTTTTGGAGGCACTCCATGCCTTAACTAGTTCTAAACCATCTATAAACTTACCAATGTCTTCAGCACCACCAACATCCCCAAACCCCTACAAACAAAAAACTGACGATACTCTGGGTGAGCCAATTGAACCAGAGACTCTTCCAACAGAAGAAACAGAGGAAATAGAAGAACCAGAAGAAATTTATTATCCCTCTGTACCTACTATTCCTACCAGAAGGTCTAGTGGACTTAATCTCACCGCCATGGGAGTTTCCGCATCTGTAGCCTTGTTAGTAGTAGCTGGAGGCTTCTTGTTCTCATCGGGTGGCAACCAGGCAGAAACTAAGCTAGCACAGGCTGAGGAAAAGTACCAGCAAGGGGATTTAGACGCAGCGCTGAAGCTGGTAAAATCAATTCCCGAAGATAGTGAAAACTATCAAGATGCTCAAAGTGCGATCGCTCAGTGGAAAAAAGATTGGCAAGATGCCAAAGCCCTATTCCCTGTGATCAAAACCGCCTTTGAGCAACAGAAATGGGTAGAGGTAGTTGAGCAAGCTAGTCAGATTCCTAATATTGTCTTCTGGCAACAGCAAATACAACCTATGGTCAGCCAATCTCAAGCTAATCTTGAGAAGGAAGCTTACCAGTTACTAGAGCAGGCTTACAAGCAGGCTATCGAGAGAGACTTTACCGGCGCACTCAACACATTTAAACAAATCCCAAAGGGAACAAAAGCCTACGCTACAATTCAACAAAAAATTCCGGAGTACACTCAAAAGCGAAACATCAAAGCCAACTACCTTCTTCAGCAGGCTTACAATCGAGCTGCTCAGAAAGACTTTACCAATGCATTGGTATATTTGAAAAAAATTCCTAAAGATACCGATGCCTATCCTAAGGCTCAGTCAAAAATTGTTGACTATACCGCTAAGCAAGAAATTAGAGCTAAGTATCTCTCAAAGATGGCTTATAACCAAGCTGTTTTAAAGAACTACACTAAGGCTTTGGATTATTTGAAACAGATTCCTGAAGGTACCTCCACCTATGCCAGAGCTCAAGCCACAATTCAGCAGTATTCTCGATAAGCTATTGTGTCTTTCAACTGTCTATTCTTGAAATCAAATAAAAAAGATAGAGCCCAGTCCCCTTTTGCCGTAAGCTATCAGCTATTAGCTGATAGCTTACTTGTTTTATCCTACAGTAGTTAATTGATATGTCCTACTAGCCACTAACCTGGGATGGCGATTCATCCCTACTTCTATAGGAGCAAGACTTTCTCTGTTCACTACTTCAGTAAATTTGCCCGAATTAGCCATAACTTGTCTACCTGGTGCGTAAGCTTCAATCACATTACCGCTCACAGAACATATGACCATTAAATAGTCACAAACTGAGCATTCAGTTTTGGTGACCTGGTCTCCAGCACAAGCATAATGTGATACTTCAGAACCGATTAAGTAGTGACGTTGGGCCATATTCCCACAGTTGGGACATCGGACTGATTGAGTTGTCTGCATTGCCGATTCTCCTCATTTACATGTCATGGCTTGAAGGAAATAAGTCAGACTTAAACTCAGAATTCAGAAAGTTTTTTAAATTTTTATGTTTTTAATTAAACCTAAAGTTGCTGTTCAAGTGCGGCAGTAAATTTTTCATAGTCAGCAACTCCTACAATAGTTTCTACCACTTCACCGCCCTTAAAAATCAGCACAGCAGGAATACTGCGTATACTGTATTTTTTTGCAGTAGCTTTGTCGGCATCGATATCGATTTTTACGACCTTAACCCGATCTTTGTACTCTTCAGAAAGTTTATCCATTAAAGGACCAACTTTACGACATGGACCACACCAAGGGGCTGTAAAATCAACGACGACTGGAACTTCAGAGGTTAAAAGTTCATCAAATTTATCGTCTTTGATGTAAGGCACTGTACTCATGATATATTCTTTAAATTTTTTTAAACTACCACAAATTTATAGTCAACGGTAAAGGGGAAAAAGTCAATAACAGTCAAGATGGTTACCCCTTTTATCTTCCTTTAATAAAGAAGGGCGGTTAATCGGTTTGAATAGCTGTAATAACCAGGATGGCTAAGGCTAGAGTTTGGTTTACCATGGTTATATGAAGTTGCTTGATGCATTAAATTATGGCTGCTGAGGAATTGGAATGGGATAGCCTGATCGAAAGGCTAAACCAAGGTAGACAAGCGAAGGCAACTATGGGTGGCTATGCAGGTTATGGTTCACCCGCCTTCGGTCAACGCGCCCTAAATGGTGAGTTGGTGGATGATCCCCAAGAACAGCATGTAATTGAGTTAATTCGCCGTCACCATAAATCGGGCAAGTCATTACAACAAATCGCTAACTGGCTCAATCAGCATGGCTATACAACCAAGCGTGGTCAGCAGTGGAAACGGATCTCGGTTAAGCGGGTTTTAGACCGGCTATACGGTAGAACCCCTAGGGTGTCTAGTTTGCCTCAAAACCCCAGTCAAGGGAACTTAAATCAGTAAGTAAATCAGTAAGCTCCAAACTGGTAAAGTAGTTAGAACACCTGAAACAGAACGTTAGATAAGCCAGGGAACTTGATCGGACAATGCCATCGGACAATTGCCAAGCTAGGTCAGCAATGCCTAATTATTTGCCCCTAAGCCCAAATGGTTAAAGTCCCAGGCTTTCTTGCCACCTCTGAAAGCCAAAAGCTATGTCATATAAGGGTTAAAGATGATTTTGCTGTAACATCTATTTATTATATACCTTTATACAAGTGATGTGCATATTATTTTTGGATTTGCGGGATTTGTCCGTAACATCCCTCTAAAAAAACCCAGGCTCAGTAAATACACCAGCGCCATAGTGTGTAGCGGTTGGCGGCGGTCGTAGGTCACGGAAGTTCACGTATCAAATCAATTATGCAACTCAACGATCGACTTATCTGCGCCCCAACCCTAGAAGAGGCAATAGATCATCAGCCTTTGATCGTTGCTCCTGATACCCTCCTAATCGACGTAATTGCTTTGATGAGTCAGCAGGGAGGCAAAAGTTGTTCATTGCCCAATTTCCACTCACCATCAGACCAGCTCAGCATTCGTGAGCCAAGGTCTAGCTGCGTTTTGGTAATGCACTCAGACAAGTTGCTGGGAATCTTTACTGAGCGGGATATTGTCCGGCTCACAGCTAATGGAATTAACTTTGAAGAGGTAACAGTAGCTGAGGTGATGGCACAGCCGGTAATTACCTTTCCTCAAACTTCGTGTCAGGATATCTTTGCCGCCTTATTCATATTTCGTCGGTATCGGATTCGCCACTTACCAATTGTGGATGATCACGCTCAGCTAGTGGGTGTTGTCTCACCAGAGCGAATTCGCCAGGTATTGCGACCAGCCAATCTGCTCAAGTTGCGGCGGGTAGCAGAAGTGATGACCCCCCAGGTGGTTAATGCCCTTCCAACTGTCTCAGTATTGAGTTTAGCCCGACTCATGAATAAGCACCGAGTTAGTTGTGTGGTGATTACCTCCGACCATGGAGAGGATAGCTGTCTGCCAGTGGGAATTGTCACAGAGCGGGATATTGTCCAATTTCAGTCTCTCAAGCTGAATTTGTCTAAAGTCCAGGCTCAGGATGTGATGAGTACACCTCTATTTCTGCTGAGTCCTGAGGATTCTCTATGGACAGCTCATCAGGAAATGCAAAAGCGTCGTGTGCGGCGATTGGTGGTATCTTGGAATTGGGGTAAAGGAATCGGTATTGTCACCCAAACCACCCTGCTGCGAGTGTTTGACCCAATGGAAATGTATGGGATTGTGGAGACATTGCAGCAAACCGTTGAGCAATTAGACCCAGCCAAAGAATCCGTTAACAAATCCCACAAAGCCATTCCCCCTGATGAGGAGTTTGCGAAGGTGGCAGAAAATGCGATCGCTTTATCAGGAGATAGGTTTAATCATAAATCAGAGCCACCCAACACAGACCAAAACACAGACCAAAACAGAAAACTAACAGTGATTTTGTCTAAACCGATAGAGGGTCAAGGATTAAATCATTCCCAACAGTGTCAGGATTTCAACTATCCCAAAAGTAACTTGAGCACCAGTCAAGATTATCAACTGTGTATCCTGCTCAACACTATTCAAGCTATTCTAGAAAACCTAGTTAGCCACTCTAACCTATCATCAGAATTACGTCAAAGCCAGCTTAAGTCAGCCTTAGATAATCTTGATCAAATGCGAGAGCTAATACAGAAACCCCAAAACCAGTCTTGTCAGGATCAGGTCGTGGTAGATCAGGTAGGTACTTCTAGCAGTTAAGCTAATCCAGATTTAATGGGCATATTTGACTTGGTCTGAGTTTCTTGAAGGGTGTTCGCCCGAGGGATCCCTTGTGGGGTAGGTTAACGGTTAACAAAAACTAATTGGAATTCCTTTAGTGCTGGTAAAAAGTTTTTGTTTTCATGACTAGGGCGCGTCAGTTTAATCAGGGCAAAACGTTGGATAGGAGTTAGTGCTGCCCACTGTTGAGTAGTTACTACGACTCCCAATTCCATAGCTTTTTCCGCCACGGTAGATGGAATTACCTGAGAATTCATCCAGGGAGCTTGGGGGTCAACAGGTAAATTAGAAGCCGGTTTTCCTGTATAGTTTATAACTAGGTGTTGAACATAGTCTCCATACTTTTGGATTGACTCGGTCGTAGTGCAGGGTATCTCTACCAGTTGCTGACGCTCGTGTTGATTAAACTGATGCCAGTGGCTCAGTTTAAGTTTGATGCCGCAAGTATCTAATTTCATCCGCACTTGCATAGGAATGCACCGTAAAGAATCCACAAAATCCGTTTCAAATTGGAAAAAATTAGTCATAGTCTTCTCAATTTTATTCATTAATGAAGTTTTCTTGTGTTAGTACTGCGGATAATCCAGTAACTAATTGATAAAGATATAATGGCAATTGCTAATCCAATTACCTGGCTTCCAGAAGTTGTTTTCAGGTCAAGAATAATGATTTTACGGGCAACGGCAATTAAAGACGTAACAACAACTAACTCAAGTTGAATAACATGTTTTCTTAGATAAGCGGTTATATTCTCTAAAATTTCTAGTGCAATTAGAATATTTAGAAACAGTCCAAAAATTTTGAAAAGTGTTTTGCTCAAAACTATTGCTTCTGGATTAGTTATTTCTTTAAATAGTGAAATAACTAGGCTAGTAAGTGCCACCAAGATTACCACCACCATCACCAAAGAGAGAACTTTGGAAACAAAACCCTCGAACAGATTTAGTCCGTATAAAAAATTCTCATCTTTGCCTGCATATTTAAGTTTTTGGAAGAGTTGTCTTAACCGCCTCATAGGAATAGGTTAGTAAAAAGACAGATGATGGTTGATTTTAACACTTCCACGGGGTATTAACCTAACAGATCAGTCAATCTCCTGCTTGCCTTTCCCTGAGGCCACCTCCGATGTTCAACTATGGCAATCTCTATAACTTCATAAAGCCAAGACGATAGGCTTGAGGGAGGGCGTTGCTAATTCATGCAATGATTGAGGGTAATTGGTAATTGGTAATTGGTAATTGGTAATTGGTAATTGGTAATTGGTAAT
>NZ_CEYLVT010000136.1:0-20147 GCF_982860115.1 Moorena sp. | reverse complement strand
CGGGCTAGAGAACAAGCCCTGTCTATGTTACAAGCTTCGTTGTCCCCCTGCTAGATATGCGAGAGCAGTGACACTGGCTTCGCAAGTCGCAGACAGTGAAATAAATGTAGTCAGAGAACTGGGGGGAGGAATTGGAGAGTTTCTTGCTGGCGATATTAGAGGTCAGAATTACTCGACATGTATGAGACACCAATTTTATAGCAAAATTATCGATAAAAAATCTGCCCTTAAATCAGATATTGATAAAAAAATTATCGAGGCATTGGCTAATAATCATCAACTCAAAAGTCAAGTGACTAGGACTTGTATGCTTGCTTGTTGTATGCTGAGTAAAAAAACTGATCAAAAAACGATGGAGGCGATCGCACTTTAGGCTATTTTCCTGACCAGCAGGTTGATCTCAGGTGGGCAGTGAATCACACCGATTCACCAACCTTGCTCATGCCCTTGCTAGTCACTGCCCACCCTACAGTTAATCACTTGGTTGATCTCAGGTGGGCAGTGGATCACACCGATTCACCAACCTTGCTCATGGCGTTGCTAGTCACTGCCCACCCTACGGTTAATCACTTGGTTGATCTCAGGTGGGCAGTGGATCACACTGGCATCAGGCGTAGAACTGGCATCTTGTGTAGAACTGGCATCTTGCCAGTTTCCTCCTTATTTTCGGGCGACCAGGATGCCCACTCTACTCGTATTCATTACTTAACTGAGCCAACGGCAAGGATTAATTACTTAAACCTTAAACAAAGTCAATATCACTGAAGTTATACCGATTCTCTGTGATAGCGATGATGTCAAGGTTAAAAGGAGCAATAAATCGAGAAGAGCTGCTGACAACATTGTCTGTTGGCCAAGCTGCAGTACTGATTTGAGCACCAACACCAGTACTCACCTTAGAAAGATCGGGATTATTACCCTTGATTATGTTATCCACAGCATTCTCAACCTGAGCCACATTGGGTTGACTGGTTTTAGCTGCTGCAGCAGCAACACTGCCAAACTTATTAAAGATGAAGCCTTTCTGTAGAGCGATAAAATTCCGTCCAAACACATAGTTGCCTCGTTTGAGTTGGAATTTGTCCTGACCACTTCGGAAATCGTCAATGAAAGCGTAGTCGTTTAACCCAAAGATTCCACCACCTTGATAGTAAACATTTCTGGAATCTCCTAGAACAAACTTATCGCGACCGGAACCTCCAGTCAAGATATCAATCTCCTTTGTTCCTGGTTTAACACTAGACGGATCAACACCAACTAAAGTGTCGTTACCACCAGCACCAGTGATCTCGTCACTTCCTGCACCACCGGTAAGTTGGTTATTTTTATTATCTCCAGTAATCTTGTCATTGAGGGCGGCACCTTTGACATTAACAAAGTTCTCGACAGTGAAATTGAACGTAGAACCGCGAGCAATATTGACCTGCAAACTTTGCTTTTGCAGATTCACGTTAATAGAAGCACCAGAGCCAATAGACGAAGCATCAATGCTATTGGCTTTACCTGGAGTTCCAACAATTTTCTCAATATCGAAAAGCTCATCCCGACCAAAACGGCCTTTGTCAACTATACCCCCAGGTAAAATGGTAATTGCTGTACCCAAAGTAGAGTAATTAACTGTATCTTTACCGGCATCACCAAACAAGAAATCATTACCACTGTCCCCAAATATGGTGTCATTGCCGGAGTCGCCAAACACAAAATCGTTTCCACGACCACCAAACATCCTGTCGTCACCAAAGCCACCAAACATGACATCATGGCCATCATTACCCAAGAGTACGTCGTTACCCCCAAGTCCAAAGATTACATCATCTCCACCGAGACCAAGAACAATATCAGTGGAGCCATTACCCAGCAGAAGGTCACTACCGGGAGTACCGATAACGAAATTAGGGAAGAACAATGGGACAAACGGTCGGCTAATCAGACTAGGCGATGTAGTGGGCTGGATAACAGGCTTTAAGGATGAAATTGGCTGGATAGAAGTGTTTGACGGTAAAGCTGAGAATCCGACACTTACAGATTTTGGTCCACTTGATGAACCTGCGCCCTCTAATGTTGCTAAGAAACTTTGTTGTGTTGAACCTGCTGTATTTACTGCTGCTGATGTTGCGAATGTAGTTCTATCTAAGGCTCCTGATATTCCCAATGACCCTTGTACAGCTGAGTTTTCTGCACCGCTCAAGCTGCCTATAGCATTCAGGGCACTTAAATTAGTCAAACCTGAAGCATTGCTGGACTTGACTTCTGTTACCTGTTTATTTTTAATAGCGTCGGGGAGTCGCTCTAGTATCTTGTTTGCTGATGGTTGGTTTTTCAGGATTGCCTGTTTAACTGTGGCCATAATGTCTTCCTTAGCGATCTATGGTATTTCGATGAAATCCCATGAAGACAACCCTTGTAACGCCAAATTGGCTTTGTGATTGATTTGTAACGCCAAATTGGCACGAAATTTAGTAATTAGTAATAGGTAATTGATACTTGATAATGACCTATTACTAATTACTAAATTAGCAAAAATCTAGCAACTATTTCGGATCTAATTAACCAAACTTGAGATTACACAAAGTGGATATCAGATTGACTATATCCGTCGGAAACGATAGCAATGATATCGAGATTAAAACTAGGAAGTATCCGACTGGACTCGAAGCTATCCCCAGTGATGTCAGCACCGAGACTTGAGCCAGAGTCTTTAATAACGCCTTCAGATAGGTTGTCAACAACGGTTTCAGCTGAAGCAACACTACTCAAATCTTTATAGTAGAAGCCTTTGCGCACAGCAATAAAGTTTCGTCCAAACAGATAGTTGTCTTTGTTGAGTTGGATTTTATCCGTACCGGATTCAAAATCAGTAATTAGAGCGTAGTCATTGAGACCCAAGAATCCTCCCCCTTCATAGTAAGTATTCTTGCTATCTCCGATCACAAACGTATCAGCACCAGCGCCTCCAGTTAAGATATCAAGCTCCTTGACTCCTGGACTCAAACTGTTGGGGTCTACACCTACGATGGTATCTTTGCCACCACCACCAAGAATCTCATCACTCCCTGCGCCACCAGTAAGTTGATTATTTTGTTTGTCACCAACAATGGTATCGTTGCGTCCAGTACCTTTGACATTAACAAAGTTTTCGACACCGAAATTCAGCGTGCCATCACCAACAATATTAACTTGTAAACTTTCCTTTTGCAGATCTACATTCACAGAGGCAGTAGTACCAGCAGAAGAAGCATCGATAGTATTAACCTGACCTGCATCCCCAATGACTTTCTCAACCCCAATCAGCTGATCTTTGCCCAAACCGCTTTTATCAACAATTCCAGTTGGTAAAACAGTAATCCCTCTACCTAGACCAGTGTAATCCACTGTATCTTTTCCAGAGCCACCATCGATGACATCATTACCAGCGCTACCCCTAATGACGTCATTACCCCCACCACCGCTAAGTTTGTTACTTAATTTATTACCAGCAATAGTGTCGTTGAGTCCAGTACCTTTGACATTAATAAAGTTCCGCACAGTGCGGTTTAGAGCCGGACCACCAACAACATTAATTTGTAACTTATCCTGTTGCAAATCAACGTTGATCGAAGCACCACTACCAGCAGAAGAGGCATCAATGGTGTTAGCTTGATTGCGATCGCCAATAATAGTTTCTACTCGGATTAGTTCATCCTTGCCAAGACCATTTTTGTTAACGATTCCCGTGGGTAAAAGGGTAATGGCTCGACCTAAACCAGTATAATCTACGGTATCTCTGCCATCTTGTCCGTTGAGAGTGTCATTGCCTGTACTACCGAGGAAGAGGTTAAATCCAGTTCCCCCAGACAGAAAATCATTACCATTCCCACCATCAAGGGTATCGTTACCGGAACTACCAAATAGAAAGTCTTGACCATTGCCACCAGAGACAAAATCGTTACCAGATCCACCGACAACAACATCATTTCCATCGTCTCCAAACAGAAAGTCATTGCCACCGAGACCAAGAATAATGTCATTGCCCCCGCGACCTAAAATAATATCGTTATAGTTAGTGCCACGCAGAAACTCAGAACTGGGAGTACCGAGAATAAGGTTAAAGGGGTTTGGAAATAGAGATAAACGTTGCGATAATTCATCGGAATAGGACTCGGAAACTATCCCTGAGATCTGTGTTGAGGTGATTTGAATAGTCGTAGTTGACGTTTTACTGCTTTCGAGGTTAGTCATGAGCAGTGATGAGGGAACTTCTTTTAGTTCGTCTAGTTCCTCTTTTGAAATAGTTTTGATATATTCCATGATAGGTCTTAATTAATTGATGAATTTTATAAATAAATTGTTGTCAACAAAAACTCTACAACCTTTGCCGAGAGTAGACTAATTTTCTTATGTTAATGAGGACTATTTTTTTTGTGATGTATCTTTAGTTTCCATCAAAACCAAATCCCAACTCGGTGTGTTGCCAGGTTGGCAAATTTTGACTAATGGTTTGTTTTCTATAGCAGTGATAAATTCAGTAAGGTACTTTTGTCTTGGGTTAATGGGATTCGGGAGTGGCCGATGGAACCATTGAATGTACCTGATAAGTATGATCAGCGCGATACTAATTCTGGAAATTACCGCTACACATCGATTTCATCTAGAAAAAAACCGTTAAACCCTCTCCCCTGCACCCGAAGCTCTCCTGGTGTCAGAACCATGGAATTTAAATGAATACCAGCTTATGTAAGATAGTTTTTAGTGAGATTAAGGGTAACCTGTAACTCAGTCAACTTAATTATGTTAACTTTTAAATAGGACAGTAATGACTAATTTAGGGGAAAACCTTAAAAAAAGACGAGAATCCCTAAATATCACCCAGCGGGAAATCGCTCATGAATTGGGCGTAACTGTTACCACGGTGCAAAATTGGGAAGCGGGCAGGCATATCCCCAAACTGTACCCAAATCAGCTCAAGGTATTGTGTGACCTGCTGAAAGTTACTCTAGATGAATTGGCAAAGTGGGTCACTGATTGAACGGTTGGGATCTAGCTAAAAAAAACGCCCCATATGGGGCGTAACGCTTTCCTATTAACCTGGGACAGTGTCCCAACAGTTAATCAAAAAACTAAAACAGGAGAGGATTATCGGTGTCACCACCTTGCCATTTTATTGGCTACTTGTTACAGCGGCTATGAACCAAACTTTTCGCAAAAAAATCAGAAAAAATTTTTTGGGGCAAAATCTTTAGGGAATAGGGAATAGGGAGTAGGGAGTAGGGAGTAGGGAGTAGGGAATCGGGAGTCGGGAATCGGGAGTCGGGAATCGGGAAACAATTTTATTTAACCGATTACTATGACAACCGGAATCACCGTGTTTTTATATGATTTGTAAACACATGTATTGCAGGAATTGGCTTGCATACAAGAGGTAAAAGGCAAGAGGGAAAAGAGATCCGTAGTGTTATTTGAGAATAAAAAAATACTTCTTAGGTTTACATCTCATTTGTAAACCTAAGAGCGCGATTGGCCGTAGGCCACGCTACGCGATTAGCCCGAAGGGCTACGCTACGCGATCGCGAATACAAAAAAATGCCCATGGGCAGGGCATTTTGTCAGTTGTCACCAAGAAGGTCTGTCTTGTTGCTAATTATGCCCCTAAGCAGCCATTTCTTCCATCATCATTGCCATTTGCTGCTTGGCACGAATGTTTTTCATGTGCTTCTTCACGGTATTGAGGGTTACAAACAGTTCCGCCGCAATCTCTTTGTAAGAGTAATTGACTCGACGCAGTAACCAGACGTCTGCCTCACGGGCAGTTAAGCCATATTTCTGAACTTCAGCTAGGGCTATACTATGAATGGATTGACGTTGGTCTTCGAGGGTAACTAAAATATAAGGCTGCTCAGATATTCTCAGCTTGAGCCATCTAGCCCGAATCCGAAACGTTGTGGAGTTGCTTGTCGTAATCTCTGAATCTATAATTACAGATTGATGGGGATAGAATTCATCACTGTCTTTCAAGGCTTGGCAGACACGCCAGATTTCTTGAGGCACCACCTTAAGATGTTTGTTGTTCGGTGTAAGTTGCTCACAAAGAACACGAGCGGTTTCATTCCGATGAACCAACTCTCCTTGTGTATTCAGAATTAAAACACCGTCAATAAAACCTTCTAGTACTCCTTGCAGTAGACCGTTGTCTAACTGTTGCACCTGAGGAGCGGATTTTTCTAGAGTGTTGGTCAGAGTATACATGGTCTGTTGAGCGACTAACTGAATTTTAAATGTAATGGTGCTTTTGACCCATTAAGAATTAAATTCGCCACGGGTTGCACCGGTTGAATCGCACTTGGCTTAGTTATTTGTTACAGCGCCTGTCAACCAAACTTTTCGCAAAAAAATCGGACAAAAAATTTTTTTGGGCTTTTTTGCGAAAAACCCCCCGATCACTCGTGTAAATAAATACTGGGTGACTTTTGCCATTCCCCAACATTGATGCCTAAGATGTCTAGGGATGGTCAATACTGAGTCCAGTCTTCGGGCTGCCCTTTGTAGCGCTTTTCATGGGGAGTAGAGGTTAGTGCTTAGTTTGAACATCTACCAAAAATTAACCAACTACTAATAACTCACGTGATAAGCGCTATGGATAGACTACGCGATGCGACCTAGGAGCCGCTAAAAGCGATTGACCTTAGGTCACGCTACGCGAACGCATTTACAACAGGGACATTACCGATGAACAATCTAGATCAAATACTCCGCCAGCTGATAGATGAAGCATGTAATCATCCACCATTAAGTCTGGAACGTCGGCAAAAACTGAGCCAGATACATTTATTAGTGATGAAATCCCGCAAGCTTTGGAAAGAATATACCCCATATTATAATGACGCTCTCCAAGAGATGTGGGAATATTGCTGTGGCCATCCTGAACAGTATGACCCCACTATTAAAGGTGTGATTACTTGGCTCGACGATGAACTAAAAAAGCGACTGAGACGATTTCGAGATGCTGGCTATAGGCAACAGAAGCGGCAAATTACTGGCCTAAGCACAGACGAAGGTAAAACTCTTGATCCTGTAGATAGTGTAGCAGCTGCTCCTGATCTACAGCCAGTGATGAAAATATGGCAAAAAACCTTGGATTGGGTTAAAAAAGACCCAGACGGAGTGTTACGTCAGACTTGCTTTAGGAAACGCCCTGAGATTAATGCCCAAGTCCTAATTGAGCGGCGACTCCCTCCTGATCAGCCTTGGAAAACCATTGCAGCAGAATTTCAACTAACTCCGCCAGAAGCTAAAGATTTGCCCAAATTCTATAACCGTAAATGCTTACCCCTGTTGCGAAAATTCGGTGTATGCGAGGGATATATAGAAGAAGAGTCAAAAAATTGTCGCTCTAAAAGCAGCACAAAGCCCCAACCTAGGAAAAAACCATGATACACAACGCCAACATGCTAGCAGATTGGTCAATCCCAATGCCGATTACCCAGTCGGCCTTAGAGATAGCCCAGCAGTTTGCTGACTACCAACCCACCAAGCAAAAGACTGAACAAGTCTATCTCAACACCCTGGCGGTGTGTGCGGTGAATAACTACTTAAGGATCCTGGGTATTCCCACTGACCTAACCACAGGGGATAGCTGGAATTCAGTAGTGCGCTTGGGTGAAAATGTGGCTGACTTGAGGGTAACAGGTTTGGGGCGCTTGGAATGTCGGCCTATCAAACCTGGTGATTTGACTTGTCCCATTCCCCAGGAGGTTAGATTTAACCGGATTGGCTATGTAGTCGTTGAGATTGATCAAGACCATACTGAAGCCACGCTGCTGGGATTTTCCCCAACCTCGGAAACCGGTGAATTAGTGATCCACCAATTGCGTAGCCTACAAGATTTACCAGCCTACCTCGCTCAATTCCAACCTATGACACAACTCACTCAATGGTTGGAGCATATCTTTGAAGCAGGTTGGCAGAGTGTGGAAACCCTTTTAGGTAACCAAGGTGCTCAGCCAGCTTTCGCCTTTAGAACCAAGTCTGATCAGAGCATTAGGCGATGTAAACAGATTGAATGGGGCAAACCTAATCAAGGGGTGGCTCTGGTTGTAGCACTTACCCCAGAATCCGAAACGACCTTGAATGTTCTCCTACAACTCAATCCCATCAATGGTCAAAACTATCTACCCCCCAATCTCCAGTTGCTCTTGCTAGATGAGGAGCAAGAAATGCTGATCAATGCCCAAGCCAGAAACCAGGATCAAAGCATTCAATTGGATTTTAGTTGCGAAGTCGGAGACCGTTTCAGTGTCAAAGTTGCTCTGGATAATGCCAGTGTGATCGAAGAATTTGTGATCTGAATTCCCCAAATCCGCTGTTCCCTATTTCATACGCGCTATAACTGAGAATAACATCAGACAAAATACTGATTTTTGACGGTTGACTGTCAACCGTCAACCGTCAACCTTTAAAAAACTAAGCCAATGGCAAAGCTAGTAACTCTTAAGCTGGATGGGGATTTTGAGGAAGGTTTTCGGGTCACTCTGCAAATTGGCTCAGAAGGCGAACGTCCCGAAACAGAACTTACTGGCAGATTGCCTGCAGCCCCCAATCTAGTCAGCCACTATCATGAATGGCGGTCAAACTATCGCAGTCTGGGCAGCTCTTTACGAGCAATTAAAATTAAACGAGTGGCAATCGGTGGTTCCATCGAAAAGCATAGTCAGGGATTATGCGATCGCTTAAATCGCTGGCTCAAGTCAGAGTTATTTAGTCCACTGCGGGAAAAGTGGCTAGAGAAAGTGGGCACTACAGAAGAAATCCGGGTGCTAATTCGTACGAAAAACCCCCAGCTCAGGCAGCTTCCTTGGCATCAGTGGGAATTTTTAGAGCGTTACCAGCAAGCAGAAATTGCCCTAAGTACTCCAGAGTATCAACAACCAAGCAAATCGCACCAAAGCCGTGATCGACACAAGGTTAGAATTCTAGCGATTCTGGGCAATAGCGAAGGAATTAATATCCAACAAGACCGACAATTACTAGAGAATTTACCCTTTGCAGAGGTTACCTTCCTCGTAGAAGAACCACGGCAGAAGCTCAACGAAGCCCTGTGGGAGCAACCTTGGGATATTTTGTTTTTCGCAGGCCATAGTGAAACCGAGGCAGGAAGGGGTCGGATTCATATCAATCAGACCGATAGCTTAAGCATTGACGAACTCAGAGAAGCCCTCAAAAAAGCCATAGAAAGGGGGTTGTCCCTAGCAATTTTTAATTCCTGTGATGGCTTAGGATTAGCCAATGAGCTACAACAGCTGCACATTCCGCACATGATTATTATGCGGGAGCCGGTACCGGATCTTGTAGCACAGCAGTTTTTACAATATTTTATCAAAGCCTTTGCTAGTGGTAAGTCCTTGTATCTAGCAGTGCAAGAAGCCCGGAAAAAACTGCAAGGTTTGGAAGATCAATGTCCCTGTGCCAGTTGGTTGCCAGTGATTTGTCAAAATCCCGCCGCCATACCCCCAACTTGGCAACAGTTGCGTGGCCATCACCAGCGCCACCTGCTCCAATCAGCCCTGATCGTAACTGTGGTGGTTACCATTTTAGTTATGGTAATCCGGCAGCTGGGAATGCTTCAGCTTTGGGAACTAAAGGCATTTGACCAACTGATGCGGCTGCGACCTAATCCAGGGGTAGACTCCCGTTTGCTAGTGGTTGAAGCCACAGATGCTGAGATCAACCGCTATGGGTATCCACTCCCAGATCAAACCCTAGTTCAAGTCCTAGACAAGCTAGAGTCTGATCAACCGCGAGTGATTGGCTTAGACATCTTTCGGGAACGTCCTAGAGAACCTGGTCATCAGGCATTGAGCCGTCAGTTACAGCAAAATCAGAAATTCATTGCCCTTTGTAAAGCTAGGGTAGCTAACAACCCCGAAAACTCAGGCATCAAACCTCCCTCTGGGGTGCCAGAATCCCGCCTTGGTTTTAGCAATATCATGCCTGACCCTGATGGCATTACCCGTAGCCATCTTGTATTTATGCATCCCTACCACGATGACCCCTGTGCCACCAACCACTCCTTCAGTGCTAGGGTCGCATTGCATTACTTAGCCCAAGAGGGAATCGAACCACAAGACATTGTTATCAATAAAAACATTCCTGTCAAAAAAATACGCTTGGGTAAGACTGTCTTAACAGAGTTGTCAGCTAATGCTGGGGGTTACCACAATCGTGATGATCGGGGGTTCCAGGTGTTACTCAATTACCGGGAAACTGTCGCTCGACAAGTCACTGTCACACAGCTGCTAGAGGGTAAGGTCAAACCAGAGTTGGTCAAAGACAAAATAGTTCTGATCGGAATAACTGCAAAGATTGCCAAGGATTACCATTTTACCCCCTACAGTGCCCTGAAGTGGCCCTACCAAGAAATGCCAGGGGTAATTATTCAGGCTCAGATGGTCAGTCAGATGATCAGTGCTGCCTTCGGTGAGCGTCCATTATTATCAGTGTGGTCGGTCTGGGGAGACCTGTTCTGGGTTTGGGGTTGGTCAATCATTGGTGGTACCATTGCCTGGCGCTGTGGTCGAATACTGTATTGGGGAGTCGCTACCATCACAGCCACAGGGGTTTTATATCTCCTATGCTTTGGTCTATTTACTCTAGGAGTATGGGTACCGCTGGTGCCATCAGCCTTAGCATTGGTAGCCACTAGCGGAATTGTAGTGGTTTACCGCAAACCACTTGGAGCAATCACTCCGTTAGCTCTCGGACGAATTCTCTAGTATTTCCATTTGAGTTGGAAACAAGAATTACAGTTTTTGACCTGACTAAAAATCCCTATATACCTGATTAGCTATTGCTTTTAGCTTTTAGCTTTTTGCCTTTTCCTAAGGGGAATCGTTCACAACTCCAATGGAAATACTATAAAAATGTACTCAGGGGGTGACAAGCTAATTGAAAATCTTACAGGGGTTAGGTTAATGGGGTTAGGTGAAGCGTGAAGATTGTCCTTGCGGGATGGATTAATTAAAACTATCATTGACGAAGTATGCGTGAAAATTGCTTCAACTGCTGGGAAATACAACAACACGAGTCGCGCTCATTTTCCCCAATACCTAATACCTAATACCTAATACCTAATACCAACACCTGCCTAGGTTTGAGCTTTGTTGTTACCCCGTGAGCTCTTCAACACTTCTGGTATTAGGAATTAGCTACAACAAAAGCAGCCGTATTGGAGAGGGAGGATGTCACTTATGGAGAGCATTTGTACTAAAGCTATTGCCCGCTCATGGGTTTTAGCTTGCTCTGATACTAGATAGTTCAGTAGATAGTTCAGTAGATAGTTCATATGTTCTACAATTTTGCTTTGCTCCCTATTAGAGAATTATCCGGATCTAATCTCAAATACCAAGAACACTAGAATAGCTAAGCAAATTTTGCTTCAAAAAAAATTTTTTCTGATCATCTGCGAAAAGTTGGCTTGAGAGGCGCTGTAACAAGTATCAATGAAAAAACGCCGCCTGGGTCGGTGTTTAGCCAAGTTCTACAACAGGTGTATTCTCTCATGAAAAATTTGCTAAACCAGCTTTGGACAACAGTAATTTCCTTCACTCTCAACATAAGACAGCGCTTGCAACAATTTGCAGCAACAATCATGAAGGGATTCGAGCAAGCAAATAATAAAAATCCTCAACCAACTGACCAGCAATCATCATCCGAAGAATCCCAACAACTATCACAATCATCACAACTACTGATAGTAATGAATTACACACCACCGAATGATGGAAAGGGGCCTGTTGGTGACAGCAAAAATGGCGGATCACTCTGGAAATTGTACCAGCTAATCCATGAAAATCCCGAGTTTAGTAACCCAGAACTGTTACCAATATCAGCATCAAAACAACTACAACTATCACAACTACAGATGCTAAATGCTTTCACCCCACCGAATGATGGCAAGGGACCAGTCGGTGACAGCAAAGATGGAGGTAGTTCCTTCATGAATGTGAATACATTAAACAATTACAATCCACCGAATGATGGCAAGGGACCTGTTGGTGACAGCAAAGATGGAGGTAGTTCCTTCATGAATGTGAATACATTAAACAATTACAATCCACCGAAAGATGGCAAGGGACCAGTCGGTGACAGCAAAGATGGAGGTAGTTCCTTCATGAGTATGAATAGATTAAACAATTACAATCCACCGAATGATGGCAAGGGACCTGTTGGTGACAGCAAAGATGCAGGTAGTTCCTTCCGCAGATAGTAGCTAGTTAGTTAAAGTATTTCAGTTTTATATTCATTACGGTGCTTTTTTCCTGGCTTTTAGAAAATCGGGAGTAGCGACTACATCGCTACTCCCGATTCTCGATTCCCGATTCTCGATTCCCGATTACCTATTCAACACTTCTGGGAAAAAACCAGCTTCCAAAACCTGATCCTGACCAAAAGAACACTGAGAAGGAAAAGTACTCAACTTAATCCCAGTTTCCTGAGCTGCCTTAATCCGAGCCTTCTGATAACATTGCTCAAAGACCTCTGGCAAAAACGCTCTCAAACTAGGACTATCCTCCAGCAGTTCTTCCAAAGCGATACGGTGTTCAGTAATAGTATTAATCCAACTATCGCTCCTTTTCCCTGGTTGATACATCCACTTAAGTAAATGCATCAGCAACACAATCAAGCGACTTTTTAACTCGCGCTTTTCCCGTTTACCCATGCTTTCGATTTCTTCAATCAGATTCGCTACATCAACTTGGGTAAACTCACCCTGTCGTAACTGTTGCGCAGTTGCCTCGGTCCACAAGTAAAAGTCTTGCTGATAAAGGTTGTGGGCTGTTGTCATCGCTCATTTCCCCAATTAATTGATGCGCTTCGTGTTGAGACTCCCCGCTCTGACCTAGACGGGGATTTTGACTTGTTTGGCCATCCCAATTCTTAAGCATCTACAGAATAATTTCATCTCCCCACCCTCCCCACACTTCCCACACTTCCCACACTTCCCACACTTGACACACTTCCCTACCTCCCTATCTCCCCACACTTCCCACCTACATTGATGATCCTAATTTAAACTATAGGGATTAATTTACCTGCCCTGTTGCACAAAACCCTATTGTATAATATAAACTATAAATAGTCAAATAAATTTAGGTAAACCATTGCTACAAGACAACCGGAGAAGGTAATGTCCCTAGGAAAAAAACTACGAGAACGCCGTGAAAGTCTAGGTTTAACCCGCATACAAGTTGCTAGAGCCTGTGATGTGGTAGAGTCTACAGTGATTAACTGGGAGGCGGATCGCCATAAGCCTAAGCTCTATCCAGAACAGACCAAAGCCTTGTGTGATATCTTAGACTTCAAAATTGAGGATCTGATCCACCAGTAACATCTAAGGTTATACCCAAAGCACAGGATGGCATTGTGCGATCATTTCATAATCATCTATAGTGCTGCGGATAGCAATAACTATATCAATTATTCTGCCGTCGCCACCAAGCACGGACTAGTTGAATGTCTTCGTAGGAGTAACGTTCTCCTAAATATTCCCGTACTTTTTTCAGATACTGATCACCCACTTTCTCAATGGCTGTAATAATTGGCTCATGGTGTTCCAATGGTACCAGTCGTTTTAAATCCACTGGCTGATTCATTTCAATTAATTGGCTCAAATGATCTATTATAGTCCTGGTAGTATACCCTCGTTGTTGAGCAATTTCGTCTACACTTAACCCTTGTTGATAGAATTGCAGCGTTTTCATATAGGTACTGGAGGGCAGGGGTTCTGGTAGTTTTTGCTCTTGACAAAATGCCCGAATTTCTGAAACAAATTGCTCGCCATACTGGGTAACTTTATACTGAGTCACACCAGAAAGTTTCCCAAAGTGCTCTAAGGTTTTGGGTTTCAGCTGTGCCATTAGTTTCAGTGTCGAATCGGCAAACACTACATAGGGTGGAATCGATTGGCGGTCAGCTAGCTGTTTCCTTAGTTTCCGCAGTTTATCTAGCAGAAGCTCCGCTTCAGCTGCTCTGGGGTTAATTTCCCCTAAGGCTTTTTCTACAGATGACTGGGGAATGGGAACATAAACAGAACGTTGCTTGCGCAGAATTTCCCAACTTAGTTTATTGAGCTTCAGCACAGAGTAGCCATCGGTGGTTTGGTCTACCAATCCCTGGTGCAAAAGCGATCGCACTAGAATTTTCCAAGCCTCTGCAGTTTTATCCTTACCAATACCATAAGTAGAGAGTAAGTGATGGCCATATTGCTCAATTTTTTTACTTTTTGAGCCCCGCAACACTTGAATAATGTGGTTCATGCCAAACCGTTCGCGACACCGGGCTACACAAGAGAGGAATTTTTGAGCTTCAATCGTCCAATCTTCTACTGGCTTAGGATAGCAACAGTTATCACATTTATCACAATTCCCTGGAAACCGCTCACCAAAGTAGCCGAGCAAAATCCGGCGGCGACAATCTGTGCCTTCTGCGTAGTCAACTATCTGATTTAACTGTTGATAGGCAATCCGTTGTTCCTTAGGATCGGGCTTTTGATCAATGAGATAATGAAGTTTTGAGATATCACTAGCGCTGAATAAAACCGTACATGTTGCTGGTTCCCCATCCCGTCCTGCTCGTCCCGATTCCTGGTAATAACTTTCCAGGTTACGGGGTAAATCGTAGTGAATCACAAACCGTACATCGGGCTTATTAATTCCCATGCCAAAGGCTACGGTAGCTACGATTATCCGCACATCATCCCGGATAAACCGATTTTGATTGGTTGCCCTAGCCTTATCCGTCATTCCGCCATGGTAAGGTAGGGCAGAAATGCCATCATTCTGTAACCGGAAAGCCACTTCGTCTACGGAACGGCGGCTGGTACAGTAGACAATACCAGAACCTTGGTGAGAACGGATCTGTTGTAATAACTGTTTATAGCTTTGCCGTTGTTTTGGTTGAACGTCGTAGTAAAGATTAGGACGGTTGAAACTAGCGATGTGAACCTTAGGTTGTCGTAATTCCAGTTGTTGGATAATGTCCTGTTGGACTCGATTAGTAGCAGTAGCGGTCAGCGCCAGCACTGAGCTATTAGGATAGCGGTTACGTAATAGTTTTAGTTGCCGATATTCTGGGCGGAAATCATGCCCCCATTGTGAGACGCAGTGAGCTTCATCAATGGCAAAGGTGGGAATACCGATTTGCGATCGCACTCTATCCAAAAATGGGATAAACTGTTCCGCTAGTAACCGTTCTGGTGATACGTAGAGTAATTTTATCTGACCCTGAAGGATGGCCGCTTCACGCGATCGCATTTGTTTGAAGCTCAACGTACTATTGATAAACGTAGCCCCAATGCCATTATCTTCCAAAGACGTCACTTGGTCTTGCATCAAGGAAATCAGAGGAGATACCACCACCGTTAAGCCCGGTTTCAGTAGCGCTGGCAGTTGATAGCACAAGGATTTACCACCGCCAGTGGGCATGATAATCAGTAAATCTTGATTTTGCAGCGCCTCTTCAATAATCTGTCGCTGTCCTGGACGGAAACAGTCGTGACCAAAGAAATGTTTAAGGGCATGTTCCAGGGATGGCGACTGTTCCATGGTCGTGAGGGGATTGCGATCGCTTCAGTGTTGGGGATATGATTAATAGCCTTAAAAACTATAACATAGAGCGCTATTCTCTATTCCTCACCTACAACTAAATCCCACAGGGCATCAATACCTCTGCCCACATAGTCTGAATCTTGGTGTTGTTCAATCCATTCAATCACAGCAGGGAGAATATGATTGGATGTTTTGCCCAATTTGCCCAAGGCTTCGGCTGCTCTCCAACGCACCTCAAAATCCTTATCCTCAAGCGTTGCTAGGACGGCGTTTATTACGGTTTCTGAGCTGTTTCCCAATTTGCCCAAGGCATTGACTGCTCTCCAACGCACAAAAGACTGATCATCCTGAAGGCTTGCTAGAAGAGCACGGATTACGGTTTCTGAGCTGTTGCTCAAATAGCCGAAGGCTGAGGTTGCCTCCCCACGCACATGAGAATCGTGATCCTCAATCAGAGCTAGGAGGGCATTGACCACAGTTTCTGAGCTATTGCCCAATTGGCCCAAGGCAAAGGCTGCCCACCCACGCACAAAAGACTGATCATCCATTAGCCTTTTTAAGAGGGCGTTTATTACAGATTCTGAGCTATTGCCCAATTGGCCCAAAGCATAGGCTGCTTCCCCACGCACAACATAATCATCATCCTGAAGCCTGATTAGCAGGGTGCTGACTACAGATTCTGAGCTATTGCCCAATTGACCCAAGGCTAAGGCTGCCCCCCTACACATACAAGACTGATCATCCATTAGCCTTGCTATGAGGGCGCTGGCTACAGTTTCCGAGCTATGGCCCAAATTCCCCAAGGCTATGGCTGCCCTGTCACGCACACCAGCATCAGGATCCTGAAACCTTGCTATGAGGGCGCTGACTACAGTTTCCGAGCTGTTGTCCAATCTGCTTAAAGCAAAGGCTGCCTCCCCACGCACAAAAGACTGATCATCCTTTAGCCGTGCGATGAGGGCGTTTATTACAGATTCTGAGCTATTGCCCAATTGGCCCAAGGCTAAGGCTGCTTCTCTACGCACATCATAATTGTCATCTTTTAGCTGTGCTAGCAATATTGTAATTACCTGATCCTTTTCCCCTAACTCAGCTCGATAGTTCAGCAATCGGCACTCATCAATTCGATTCCATTGCTCTTTCAAAAATTCCAATACCTGTGACTCAAAATCCGTTTCATACAAACTACAAATTATCTGAAAAATCTGCTTGCGAATCTTCTCACCAACCCGCTCTTTACTACTGACTTCTAACTCAACCAACCGCTCCAAAATTTCTTGCACCAACCCACCATCAGCACCACGCAAATTTTTCGGGTCTTCTGTCAAACAATTACCAGCAAACAACAAATCCCGATGCAACCACTGCTCGTAGTTACTATTATTAGTCAAAACTGCCCGAATCGCCCTCGCTGCCTTTTTCGGTTTTTGTTGTGCTATCAGCAATAGTAACACCTCGCGCCAGTGGGAGTCATGCAAATGCTCCCGAATCTGACTCAAAACAATCTCAAAATCCCCCTCATTATCCGCCTGATAGTCAATCTCTTCAGCACACAAATATTCTTGAAACGTTTTATGGACAAACCCATAACAATTTTGCCCTTGCTCATTCAATAAACCCGTGCGATCGCGAATCAAGGTTAAAAATGCTTCTGCTTCTTCTTCAGCTTGGTATAACTGCACCTGCTTCAAGGTTTTAATCTGCTGACTCAACTGATCAATCAAATCATCCCGGTCTATGAAAGTACCACTGTCGTTATTCTCAACATTTCCCTGAGTATGAATCCAATAAGCCAACAATTCCATCAATCGGCGCAAATCATATAAATCTAGATACTTAAATAGTCTCTGACTGCTGATTTCTTTGTTAGCATCCCAAGAGGTTAACAACGTCTTGACGGCGCAATTATAAAGCTCAAACCGTTCTTTCGGCAATACCGCTTGATACCGATGAATTAATGCAATGATTGTCAACAATAACGGATTTCGTGCCAATAGCTTAATCCGGTCATGATCATCTAGCGCCTTTCGTAAACTCTGCTTGCGCCTTTCAGCTTCGGCTTGGTCTTGAAACCTGCTGTTATACCAGTTTTCAATAAAATTTGAAATCTTCTGGTCATCAAACGGTTCAATTTGATAGTGGGGAAATTCCTCAGTGTGGAAAAAGTCGCGCCGATAGCCAGCAGGTCTAGATGTAATAATAGCGCGATTTCTGTCAAACTGTCCCAAAAAATTCTCGATGCGCCTGACTACATCATTCCGTTTAGCGTCTTCTGCGACTTCATCCAAACCATCTAGCAATATCAACGCCCTCCCATCAGATAACCAATGCTCAAAAAATCCCACTGGTAACGGTTTCACTGACATCGTGTTTTCAGCAAATACCCGAGCATAGTCGATCAGGCTTTTATCGAGATTTATCGCAAAATCTCGCATCCTAATTAAAATCGGTAGCCAGTCCGTATCAGCATCTAATCCTAAAATATCAGGCTTTTGCTGAGCCAACATTACTGCAAAATAACTCATCAAGGTTGTTTTTCCCGAGCCTGGCGCACCCAATATCACCACTCGTCTAGACTGACTTTGGCTCAATAACTGCTCCGCCAAGAATTTGCGGCCAGTTGTCTTTGCTAATAGTGCTGTTTCTGAGATTTCCCCACTACCGGCTGCTAACCAATCCCGTTCCCAAGCCCCAGCAGTTGATACATCTTCCACCACATCTGGCATTACAAAAATTTGCGCTAACTTCTCGGATTTTTCTACTTCTTGCCCAGGCACAGCAATGCCAGCAAATTTAACATCATCAAACCAGTTAGCTAACTGCTCACAATAATCCTGTTTAGCTACCTGAAATTTTAGATAAGTATCCGTCTGCTGAAAATAAGCATTAATAAATTTCTCTATCCAAGGTTTAATACTATCTTGATTCAGTTTAATGTTATGCCCTTCAGCTTGCTGTTGAAATACCGTGCTTAAAATCTCGCGTTCAGGCTTCCCTTGATTAAGTAACGGTTTTTGTAATTCCGCCAAAACAGCCGAATTAGTAAAATAATCCCCCAAAAACCGATTAACTCCATTCCAGCCATCCGGTCTAGCCTGAAAAAATAACCGCTGGCTCGGATCCCGTTGTTTTTCCCATTCCTTAACTGCCGCTTCTCCCGCTTTAATTGCCTTGTCTACATCGCTTTTACTCAGAGCTTGACTTAAGCTATCCCATCCTTGTCCCGAAACAATCTCTAACAACGATTCCCCTATTTTCGGGATTGCCCAACCGGCTAATACTGACAAGGGTTCTATCATTGATCTCTAGTTATCGTTAATTACATTAATTATAGCAATTTAGGTAATCGGTAATCGGTAATCGGTAATCGGTAATCGGTAATCGGTAATCGGGTGTTTTGCGTGGGTTTTGATCCCCCTAAATCCCCCTTAATAAGGGGGACTTTTCAGATAGATTTCCGGGCTCCCCTTAGGAAGCAGTGAGTAGGGAGCAGGGAGTAGGGAGTAGGGTTTTTGCGTGGGTTTGGATCCCCCTAAATCCCCCTTAATAAGGGGGACTTTTCAGATAGATTTCCGGGCTCCCCCCTTAGCTAAGGGGGGCTGGGGGGGATCAATCTAGTAAATGGGATAGAAAGTTCGATGCTCTGAAAAATCCGCTACGCTAACGCATAAATATTCTATCAAATTAAATGCTATTCCAGAATTAAACTCTAAACTACTCTAAACTTAAATTCTATCCCAGTATTACGGTATTTATTTAATCAAATCGATAATAAAAACTAAGCAAAAAGTGATCCTATGGCAGATATATATAGCTTTCAATCTAAAAATATAATCGAAGATAACGCTACGCGATCGCTTTTTTTTAAATAACCCTAAAAATATAAAAAAATAATTACAAAAAAAATGAAAATTATTTGACAAAAACAAAATTTAATTATAACATAAAAATGTCCCAAAAAAACAACAATTAAAAACATTATGGACATCGAAAACTTTCTCCCAACGTTCGAGTATAATCCCAACAATCCTAATCTCCCTGAATTATCTGGCCAAGCCCAGCCAGGACGGGAGCAAATCAAACATATATTGATCGGTTCTCCCAAAACCGTGCGGGTCACAATCTATAATCTTTATAGCCGTGGCTACGCACAAGTTCATGAGTGGAGCACTCCTCAACCTATCGGAAATTCTGGTGAGGTGATCAGTATTTTGAGTCGATATCTGTTAGTAGATTAAGATAGCAACTTGCCAGGGATGCCAATCCCTGGCAATAGGGAAAAACTCAGGAGAAAGTACGAAGTCCAAAGTTTAAAACCTAAGTTGGTATGTTGTTGATTTGGTGAACACATAGTCAAGGACCCTAGGGCTCTTGACAATTGCAAAAAATAATTCGGTCAAGGATTGGAATTAACCAGAACTTGACCGAATTTTTTTTGTTGAGGGAAGAGGGAACAGGGAACAGGGAATCGGGAATCGGGAATCGGGAATCGGGAATCGGGGGGAAGATGTTGCGTAGGGTGTGTTAGGGGCGGGCTTGCCCTCATGTTCAACCTCTTCGCCCCTGAAA
>NZ_CEYLVT010000135.1:14486-20310 GCF_982860115.1 Moorena sp. | reverse complement strand
AGTCGGGAGTCGGGAGTCGGGAGTCGGGAGTCGGGAGTCGGGAGTCGGGAGTCGGTAATTTATTATCAAAAATGGGCACAATTGATTTAGTAATACTCTAGTATTTATTATTTAGTTTTAATGGTGAATAATTAATCAACAAATTACCCGTTTTATTGAGTGGTTTTCCAGGAATTTACTGGTGCAAATTGCTGCTGCAACTGGTTGTAAGTCATAGCACCAAGGGGACTGATGGCAGCAATACTACCTCCTAGGATCACAATACTTAACACCAGGAAGATTTGGAGCCGTTTCACTGAGGCTTCTAGGGATTGCACCTCCTGTTGCAGGCCATTGATAACTCTTATTGCTCTGAGGTCAGACCATATACTGTCTTCTTCAAGAAATTCACAATCGCTATTGTTGTCAGTCGTCATCATTGTTTGAGTACTCCTTCAATAAAGGTTTTTTGCCAAGGTCTAAGTAATTACGAAGTAACTATTGAGCCATTGGCTGAGAGCCAACGGCTGATAGCTGAGAGCTGATAGCTGATAGCTAATAGCTAATAGCTGACATTACTGATCAGCGATCATTAACACAGAGATGATGTTCTGCAGAGACTTCTGTTTTTCTTTTCTCTCGGATGCAGCGGTTTCTGCTGGTGTTTGGGGTGCAGTTGCTTGTGCTGAACTCGGAGTCGGTTGAGACTGAGAGTTCTGATTACCATCAGTAGCTAGAGATAACAAAGATGCGATCGCTAAAATACTTAGCACCATTGCAAATTGTCTAGTTACCAGTATTGCAACTTGTCTCATAGTATTTTTCTCCTTAAGTTGTATAGACAAAACACTTTGCTCAAATAAGTTAGTGCTTAAGAGCTGTTTGGGCAGATTCTGGTTCAGAACTAGCTTTGAGTGTCTTGTCTTTGTCAGCAGCTTCTGTAGTAGTAGCGGAGTCAGCACTTGGCAACTTTGTCTTTACTTGAACTAGTTTTTCCTGAGCCTGGTCAGTCAGCTGTTTAGTAGTCTGTTGTGCTTGACCAGCAACCTCAGAGAACTTATTTTGGGTATTCTCCGCTACTTTTTTAGTAGTTTGTTGCACTTGAGTGGTGACCTCAGAAAGCTTCTCTTTTGTATTACCAGTCAGCTGTTTAGCGCTTTGTTGGACTTGACCAGCAACCTCAGAGAACTTATTTTGGCTATTCTCCGCTACTTTTTTAGGAGTTTCTTGCAATTGAGTGGTGACATCAGAAAGCTTCTGTTGAGCATTACCAGTTAGCTGTTTAGTGGTTTGTTGTGCTTGACCAGCAACCTCAGAAAACTTATTTTGGGTATTCTCCGCGACTTTTTTAGTAGTTTCTTGTACTTGATCAGCGACATCAGAGAACTTATCTTGAGCATTCCCCGCGACTTTTTTAGTAGTTTCTTGCACTTGACCAGCGACATCAGAGAGCTTCTCTTGGGTATTCTCCGCGACTTTTTTAGTAGTTTCTTGCACTTGAGTCGCTAGCCCCTGAGCCCCTTCCACCAGCGCCGCCATATCTTCCTTGGTTTTAGCGTAGTCATCTTTCAAGGATTCAGCCGCCTGAGAAATTTTGTGGTTGATGCCACCTGTATAGTGTTCAGCGTTTTGCACCATCGTCTCTATGGCCATCACTCGTTTACCGCCCACACTAGCGATCGCGACAGGGGGAAGTCGGTAGGTGCCATCAGTGAGACCACGCCAGCCCTTGGAGCCAAAGATATACTCAACTACCTTTCCAGTTTGGGGGTCGAATCGATAGTCCATCAAAGTACCTGCCTGATTCCCTCCGTCCGTCCACAACTGATGTCCCACAATCGATTCCACTGATGGGGGTTTTTTCGCTGCGGTTTCCGAGTCAAGGTAAACTAGAATGCTGTCGGAGCCAATCGCCTCAATTTCTACCCAAGTAAATGACCGTTTTTTGCGACCGAGCAGTCCTGACTTGCAAACCAAACCCAAAACTTGGTGAGCAATTGGGTCGAGCCACAGCTCAGCTACCCGACCAATTTCTTCGGTGTTTTGGCGATTCAGTACTATCTGGTTGATTACATCACTGTGCTTAATGGCAGTTTCTGATTGTGTGTTCATCAACGTTCTCCTTAGTTTGAAATCAGAGTTTTTAGAGCAAATCTGGTAGCATCGGAGTTGTTAACAATTTGCATTTGCCGACCTTGACTCTCTCCATTTCCTCCCCTCTATAGTCATGAGATTAGGCATCAGCTGGTTGTTTACGCCGAAACAGAGTATTTACTTAGAAATTCGGCTCCTTTGATTAAGCTCTGCTCAAAGATTAATCAAACTTTGTGAAAAAACTGTGAGTATACTAGTGGCCTTGGCCGCTAAAAAAGCTTTTGAATGACCGATTTGAATGCAACCCGATAATTCTTCTGTAAGCAAAAAATTGTCAACTTGTTGACCAAATTTGTAAACTATTGGTTTGTTGCGTAAGTCCTGATATTGCGTTTCGATTTGCTGAAGTATCCCTGATGTTAATCCTGAGAACGATAATTTAATTATCGCGTTTATCGTACTTATGAGGTACAGTAGTCAATTTTATTCCCCCTACTCCCTACTCCCTACTCCGTACTCCCTTGCACTTGCTCCCCCAGCCACTTAGTAATCAGTTCTGGACAATTCTTCTTAAACCAGCGCAGAGCAACAACTCTGAAGGCTGGTTTGGACATACGGGCAATTGATTTCATCATCCAGTTGAGGGAGCGAGACTGAAACTTTTTGTTGATTATGTTGACTGAGCCCACATCGTAGAGGCAATCGAGGATCAGCTTCACGGTAGCTTCTTCCCTCTCTACTAAATGTTCCAGCAGCAGCAGTACATCATGCATACGCTCCTTTTGCATGCGCTCTTCTTCCAAGATTTTCGGCACCTCGACCAATGGTTCGGAAGATGTCATCATAGTCGTGGTATCTATACTTGACTGTTCCAGGCTTGGATTCATTCCTTACACCCTAATCAAAAATGTACCTATGTCAGTCACTATAACCTAGTACTGCGTCAAAATTAAATTGATAACCATTAGGTACCCTATTAGTTGCATGTTTGAGCCATCGATGCCTTTCCAGGGATTGCTTTGTTTTACCATCAAGCCCCTGGTTTGAGATAAGTTTTGTTTTTAACCAATAGAAAACTTCTGATCGGGGCATGGGAAATAGAGAATTACAGATTCTTGAGAATTTAATACTTTTAATACTTTATGCGATCGCGAACAGCTCCACTTCCAGGGGCACCTTTTTTCTGATTCGCAGCACTTTTTTCCAAAAATTCAATAATCTTCCCCGCCACATCCACCCCAGTCGCCTTTTCAATTCCTTCTAGTCCTGGTGAAGAATTAACTTCCAACACTAGCGGACCACGATGGGAGCGTACCATGTCTACCCCAGCTATGGGTAATCCCATGGCTTTAGCAGCACGAATTGCTGTGGTAAGCTCTTGAGAGGTTAACTGGATTTTTTCCGCTGTTCCCCCTCGGTGTAGGTTCGAGCGGAATTCCCCCTCTGCTCCCTGTCGCTTAATTGATGCCACTACCTTACTATTAATCACAAGACAGCGAATATCCATACCCCCTGCTTCTTTGATAAATTCTTGGACTAAGATATTGGCTTGTAAACCGCGAAAGGCTTCAATGACCGACTTGGCAGCTTGATGGGTTTCTGCCAGGACTACCCCAATACCTTGGCTACCCTCCAAGAGTTTAATCACCAAAGGAGCACCACCTACCATCTCGATTAAGTGGTCAATATCTTCGGTTAAATAGGCAAAGCCAGTTACGGGCAAACCAATATTTTCACCAGAAAGGATCTGAAGAGAGCGTAGTTTATCACGGGAGCGGGAAATTCCCTGAGTTGGATTAGCACTCTTTACGCCCATCACTTCAAACTGCCGTACAACGGCGGTGCCATAGAAGGTCTGTGATGCCCCGATCCGAGGAATAATGGCATCAAAGTCATCTAAGGGTTTGCCCTGATACATTACCATTGGCTTGTCAGCTGTAATATTCAGGTAACAGCACATATAGTTAATCACCCGCATTTGATGACCCCGCTTTTCCCCAGAATCCTTCAAGCGTCGGGTAGAATATAAGTTAGGATCTAAGGATAAGATCGCAATTTTCATTTACTTTACTCTATAATCATTAACGCTATAGAATAAAGATAAATCTTAGGGGCGCAGGGGATGCCCCCCTAAGGTGTGTCAATAATTGATTATAAACCGCAGCAAGTCACAAGTGCGATTGGCCTACGGCCACGCTACGCGATGCTCGGTACGAGCCGCTACGCGAACGCTTAATTTGATTGAGCGATTGTTGTTGAAAGTCAACGCTCAACACAGGTCACTTCAGGCATGACCTTCCCAGCTCAAATCTACCGACTCAGCGATTACTGGTCGGTCGTAACCATTTTCATTCATCATCCACATTCCTGTCTTGCCATCAACAGTATTACTCCAGAAAATGTCATCGTAACCATTCTCGTCAAAATCCATAACTCCTTGAAATTTCCAGGTGTTGTTGAGGGGTGCATGATTAACGAATACTGACTCTATGTAATCGGTACCTGCCATGCGCCAGTAGGAAACATTTTGGTTTTCAGTATTAAGCCAGAGAACATCCGCGTCTGTATCTCCATCAAAGTCTCCGGCACCAAGCATCTTCCATTTACTATTCGCTAATTCTGATTGGATTAGTACTCCTCGATTCGGCTCAGTGCCATTCATCAGCCAAACTGCATTTTCGCCAGTGGAGTGATTACGCCACAGCAAATCCGTTTGCTGATCATCGTTGAAATCTCCTGTGCCATGGATTTTCCAGTTAAGGTCTGAGACTGGGACGATGGATACTGCTTCTTGAAACTGGGAACCATTCATTAACCAGATATCAATGTCTCCAGTAACGGTATTGCGCCAAACCATATCTTTGTGGCTATCACCGTTAAAGTCTCCGGCAGCACGAATCTCCCAGTCACTGTTAACGGATTCCATTTGAATCGTGACTGCCTCATCTAGGTCAGTACCCATTACCCCATGCATCCGCCAAGCTCCCATGGTGCCAGTCTCAGAATTATGCCAGAACAGATCTACTTCAGCGGAGGTGAATTCAATGGCGTCAATTCGCCCTAACTCGAAGGTCTCATTATCAAGACTATCTGCCTCTACAACAATTTCAATGCGATCGCCTGGAGCAAGTTGTACATCTTTAAAGATAGGATTTGGATTAGGATCACCATTGCTGAGAGAGTCAGTCAAACCGACATAGTTACCGGAGTTGGGTCCTTCTCCACCAAGGTTTTTATCCAAAGTATAGGTGTCAACATCAATACCATTGACCCGTAATTTTAGTTTGGCTTGTCCATCTACTTCATCAAAGTGAGCAATACCGATATGGTATTTGCCAGCAACACCATCACTTTCTGTCCAGTCAATTCTGATTATGCCGTTGGTTTCAATGTCTTCGATTCTGACTGCCTTAGAGCCTGAAGCACTATTATTATCAAAAACCTGGTAATTTTCTAGGGTAACGCGAGTTGTGTTTTCTGCTTCGATTTTCATAGTTGTTTTCCTGTTTTAGATGAAGCGCGTTTTGTGGATTGGTAATTGTCAGCGGTCAGCGGTCAGCGGTCAGCGGTCAGCGGTCAGCGGTCAGCCTTCATTAGCTGATAGCTGATAGCTTAAATTAACAGCTAATCAACTACTGGTTTGCTGAAAATCCCGTTGGGAGCATGTCAGTTTTTTTATCCCTGATTCAGATCCCCCTAAATCCCCCTTAGTAAGGGGGACTTTTGAATCTAATCCCCCCCTTTTTTAAGG